>JBDSXE010000203.1:0-4350 GCA_039926325.1 Paracoccaceae bacterium
CCCTTTCGCCACTTAACTACGGTCATCCCGCCGTCTCATACCGACGCATCCATAAGGCGCCGACAATTTTCCAGCCTGCCGAAGTCTTCACTAACTGCAGATATTCCACATAGACGGTACTGTAGACAGTCGCATTGGCAATGCTCCCATAGAGGTCGTCAACACGGATTTCGATAGTCAGATCGTCCGGTCGTTCGGACATGCCTTCGCCTTCGGCGGTCCAGCGGATCATCTCAGGCGCCGTCGAAGCACTGGTCAGTTGGGCTCCCGCGACGTCGCGGCGCATGCCGCGCTTGACCAGATCAGGATGAAGTGCCCCCTCCATCCGCGCGGCATCGCCATCAAACCAGCCGGCGAAATAGTCCATGACCGCCGCGCGGACCGCACCCCTGTTGGCATCCATCATTAGCTCCTGATTCTGGCCAAGATATACCTGCTTCCTCCGTCCGGTCTAGGAGCGGCCTCTCGCCAACCCTGGGTTGCTGCGGCATACGCGGTTCAGGTCGCTTCCAGCACCATGTTCAGCGGGGTTTCCGCCGCACGCCGGACCTTGGTGAAACCGCCCGACCGAATGACCTCAGCAATCCGCTGCTCGCCAGCTTGAGCGCCGAGTGCTGTACCAGTTTCCTGCGCCAGTGACGTCGGCACGCAGATCATCGTTGAGGCGGAGTAGTAAAGCCGCGCCACCGGGTTGAGGTTGTCTTCCAGCCGGTCGGCGGCATTGGGCTCGACCACCATCCAGGTGCCACCGGGCTTGAGCGCCTGCCGGATATGTTTGGCGGCAGCCGCCGGATCGCCCATGTCGTGGAGACAGTCAAAGCAGGTGATGAAATCATAGGTGCCGTCAAAATCCTGTGCCCGGCCGACCTCGAACCGCACATTGGCCACGCCATGCGCTAGGGCATGTGCCGTCGCCGCCGCAATCGAGCCGGGGTGGAAGTCTATGCCGACGAAGGTCGATTTCGGAAACGCCTGCGCCATCAGGATCGTCGACAAGCCGTGACCACAGCCGACATCGGCAATCGACACCCCGACCTTCAGCCTGTCGACCAAACCATCCAGCGACGGCAGCCAGTCCTGCACCAGCGCGTTCACGTAACCTGGCCGGAACATCCGCGCGACCGAGCAGAACAGGCACCCGGCCTGGTCGCCCCAAGCCACGCCTTTGCCGGTCTTGAACGCGGCCTGCACCTTGGCCTGGTTCTCGATCATCGCGGCGGCCGTGTCGAAGGCGCCGATCATGTTAGCCGGGCTGTCGGGTGAGGCGAAAACAAAGGCCTGTTCCGGCGTCAGTGAAAACTCGCCCCCCGAATAATTGACGTAGCCCGACGCCGCCTGTGCCGACAGCCATTCGCGCACATAGCGCCGGTCGCAACCGGCGGCCAGAGCCAATGTGTCGGGCGTTGCAGCACCGATTCGGTCAAGCGTCGTGTAAAGACCCAGCGAGTCGCCGATCCGCACGAGCGGCACACTCATCGCACCGCCGAGATCCCCCAGTACTTTTCCGATGAGCTCGTTCAGTCTGGTTTCGTCCATTGGCATCTGAAATCCCTCCTGCAACGGCGTCAGTGCCGCGTGCGGGAAGCATGGAGCGCCTGCATATGCGCGACATGAGGCGGGTGACCTATGCCAAGCGAAAAGCGATGGGCCGAATGTCCCGAACCGACCTATTCCCCCAGCGTGCGGACAATGGCCTGCGCCCGGCTTTGCACGCCAAGCTTTGACAATACGACCGAGACCTGGTTGCGCACCGTCTTCTCGCTCTTGCCGAGGCGCGCCGCGATCGAGCGATTGTCCAGACCCTCCGCCAGAAGGCGCATTACCTCGGCTTCGGCCCCGGTCAACCCGGCTTCCTGCAAAACCGGGGCCGGCGCTGCGATGTCGCCAAGGAAGGCAGCTAACTCCTGATGAAACATTGCCCATGCCGGTTCTTCCGGTAGAAGGACGTGATTGGCACTGTCGAGTGGTACGAACCGTGCACCGGGGATCGCCGCCGCCAGCTTGGCACCCTGTTCGAACGGCACTCGCATGTCGCGGCGGCATGCCATCACCAGTGTCGGCACTTCGATGCGCCCGCACAGGTCCAGCACATCCTGCCCCTGCATGTTGCGCAGGGTTTCAGCGGCAACATCGGCTGCGACCGTCTCGCGTTCCAGATCGCCCCACCAGCGGTGCTGTTCGGGCGTGCCGCCCGGAATGAACAGATTGGTGAAGAACTGGCAGAATGCCGGATTCTCGCGCCCCCAGCCGATGCGTACGAAGTTGACCAGCGTTTCCGCCTCCAGCCGCTCGGCGTCGGTGACCGCCCGTGCGCGGGACCCCTGTGCATAGGCGTTGAACAGCACAAGATGTGAAATTCGCTCGGGGTGCCTTGCCGCGTAGTCGATGGCGAGCGCACCTCCTTGCGAAACCCCGAGCAGAGCGAACTTTTCCATGTCGAGGGTGGCCGCGACAGCTTCGAGATCGCGGTGCCAGGCGCTGATCGACAAGTCGGCGCAATGGCGTTCCGACATGCCGCAACCGCGCGGATCGTAGCGGACATAGCGGTGCTGCCGGGACAAAGCCTCGACCCATGGCCGCCAGACCGGGCTGTCGAGGTCATAAGTCACGTGGCTGAGCCAATGCGCGGCCCGCAGTATCGTCGGACCCTTGCCGCAGGCCGCTGCCGCGATCCGGGTGCCGTCCGCCGAGCGGCAAAACGTGATGTCTTGGTGCAGCTTCATCGGCGCCCTTGTACACCGAACCCCGCGAGTCGCACAGTTGGTGCTTTGCCTACGGCGGGGAATGGTATTCCATGATCTAATCATCTCAGCGATCGGTTACTTCAGCGGAAGCGAATGAACCCAGCTAACATAGCTTTCCAGCACCTCGCCTCATGATCTACAGCGCGCCAGAGGTAGTGGGTCTCGCCGTTGATCTTGACGAAAACTTCGTCGAGGTGCCAGCCTCACGCGGCAGATGATGCATCACGCCAAAGTGCCCGCGGCCGTGGAACTATTCGCGCCAAAATATCGTTAATTGCCCAGTAATCGGTTGTTACGCTCTGCACTTGCAACCGCAACACCGTATTCTGCCAACCGACCTCTGGCTTTGCCGCCATCGTTTCCATGCACCCGCCGCGCGTTTGCCTCCCTTGGGCAAACGAAATTGCCTTGTCCCAGTTCTGAGTGAACGCTAGTGCGAAAGAGCATACCTTGACCCTATCCGCCAAACTGGTCTCCGTAGCCAGTTCCGTCCCCCCCAACCTTCTCATTCAATCCGACGTGGCCCAAGCTGTGGAAGCTGCCTTTTCGGCCAGTTTTGAGGCAAAGCCCAAGCTGTCGCTGGTCTACCGCTCTGCGGGCATCGGCACGCGATACGCGATCAAACCGTTGGACTGGTATATGGAGCCGCGTAGCTGGTCCGAATCCACCGCCGCCTATTTGGAGGGTAGTAAATCGTTGTTCATCGACGCTGCCACCAAGGCTCTGGTCGCAGCCGGCCTGACAGCGCAAGATGTGGATACCGTCGTCACCGTTTCCTCCACCGGCATCGCCACACCAAGTCTTGAGGCTCATGCCGCCGCCGAGATGGGCTTTCGTCCCGACATCATGCGCGTCCCGGTCTTTGGTCTGGGCTGCGCTGGCGGGGTCACCGGCTTTGCCATCGCCGCGCGTCTTGCCAAGTCCACTCCCGGCAGTACGGTGTTGCTAGTGGCAGTGGAAACTTGCTCTCTCGCGTTCAGGCTTAACGATGCCAGCACGAGCAACATCGTCGCCACGGCCTTGTTCGGCGACGGTGCCGCGGCTTGCGTACTTCGCGCCGGACCTGACGGCTTGGCCGAGGTCGAGATGGCCGGTGAGCATCTTTGGCCGGCCACGCTGGATATCATGGGGTGGGACGTGCGCCCCGACGGACTGGGTGTGATCTTCGCACAGGAAATCCCGGCCTTCGCCGCGCAAAATATGCGCCCCGCGATGGATGCGATGCTGCAAAAGGGCGGGCTCGCTCTCGGCAATATCGACCGCTTCGTGTGTCATCCCGGCGGCGCGAGGGTCATCACCGCGCTGGAAAGTGCTCTGTCTCTGAACCAGGGCGCATTGGATATCGAGCGGTCCACTCTGCACGATTATGGCAACATGTCCGCCCCCACTGTCCTGTTTGTGCTGGAGCGCGCCGTGAAGGCCGGGCTGCCCGAACGATCAGCCCTGACCGCAATGGGCCCAGGCTTCACTGCCAGCTGCGCCGTCTTGCGTCGGGCCGCATGATGGGGGCCCTACCGCTCGCCAGCCTGATCCTGGCCTTCGTAACGGTGGAAAGACTGGCCGAGCTTTGGCTTGCCCGGCGCAACACCGCCCGTCTGATCGGGCG
>JBDSXE010000204.1:0-5403 GCA_039926325.1 Paracoccaceae bacterium
GAACCGGTGACGACCAAAATCGCGGAAGCGGTGCGGCGGCAGTATCTGGCGGATTTCAAGGAATCCGAGGCGGAAGACGTTGAAATCCCCGAGGATGACAGCATTGATCCTCTGCCAGAGGTAATTGACGCGGCTGCGGTGGTGATCGAGGCGTTGGCGCTTGCACTGCCGCTTTACCCGCGCGCACCAGGGGTGGAACTAGGCCCGGCCGCATTCGCGCCGCCAGGGGCAGAGCCGCTTGGGGATGCCGATCTGAAGCCCTTTGCCGGGTTGGCGGGTCTGGTTGCCAAAGCGCAGAGCGCCAAGGAGTAGCGCGGCATATTGGGGCTTGCGCGTGGCGCAAATCCTACTATGTTCCGCGCCTCATTCAGAGGCTGAAATCAGGTGTGATCCAAGATGGATCGACCTGGAAAAAGCGCAAGAAATCAGGGGCATGTCCCCACAACGTTAGGTGAGACATGGCTGTCCCTCAGAATCGCACGACCTCTTCCAAAACCGGTATGCGCCAGTCGCATGACGCACTTGTTGCCGCCAATCCGGCTGATTGCCCGAATTGCGGCGAACTGAAGCGTCCGCACCACGTCTGCGGCGCTTGCGGCCACTATGACGCCCGCGAAGTCGTGGCGACTGTCAAGGCAGCTGACCTTGACGAGGACGCGGCGTAAGCCGCGCCACAAGGCCAACGCCCGATGGTGCGCGCAAGCGACAGCTCTGCTGAGTTTGAGCCAGCGCATACCGCACCGGATGGTTTCTTGCGTTTTGCAATTTCGGTTGACGCAATGGGCGGCGACCGTGGACCGGCGGCAGTAGTCGCCGGTTTAGTGCTGTCTGCGGCAGTAATGCCCGAGGCCGATTTCATTCTGCACGGCGACGAAGTGGAACTGACCAGCCTGCTGGCGAAATCGCCGGTGCTGGCGGGCCGGGTGACAATTCGTCACGCGCCACGTGTGGTGACGATGCAGGACAAGCCCGCGCAGGTCATGCGGCACGGCGACGGCACGTCGATGTGGTCCAGCATCGAATCGGTTCGCAATGGCGAGGCCAAGGTTGCCGTCAGTTGCGGCAATACCGGTGCGCTGATGGCGGTGGCGATGATCCGGCTGCGGAAAATTCCCGGCATCAACCGACCTGCAATTGCGTGCCTGTGGCCATCGCGCAATCCGGGTGGGTTCAACCTGATGCTGGACGCTGGTGCGGACATCAAGGCCGATGCGGCGGATTTGCTGCAATATGCCATGATGGGCGCGTCTTACGCCCGCAACGGCATGGGAATGACACGGCCGCGGGTGGGCCTGTTGAATGTCGGAACCGAGGACCACAAGGGCGGCGTCGAACTGAAGCTGGCGCACGAGCAGATCGGTGCCGCAGCGGCGCTGGGAGATTATGACTACGTGGGCTACGTCGAGGGCGTCGATCTGCCGTCGGACCGGGTCGATGTGATTGTGACCGACGGGTTCACCGGCAACGTGGCCCTGAAAACGGCTGAGGGCACGGCGCGACTGATCAGTGATTTCCTGCGCGATGCGTTCAACGCGACATTGTTATCCAAGCTGGCGGCAGTGCTGGCGATGACCTCGTTGCGGCGGTTACGCAGCCGAATGGACCCCCGGCGGTCAAATGGCGGGGTGTTTCTGGGGCTGAACGGGATTGTCGTGAAATCGCATGGCTCCGCTGACGCAACCGGTATCGCGGCGGCAGTTGCGATGGCGTTTCAGCTGGCCAAGTCGGGCTTTCGCGAACGGTTGGCAGCGCGGGTTGCATCTGCGTTGCCTCAAGGGCAGACTGCCGAAACCGAAGGGCCCATAGCGGCCGAGGCAGGAACAGGGCAACCGGAATGACATTGCGCGCCGTGGTTACCGGCGTCGGGCATTATCTGCCCGACCGGATCGTCCCTAATGCCGAACTGGAAACCCTGGTCGAGACAAGCGATGAGTGGATTCGCAGCCGCTCTGGCATCGAGCGGCGGCATTTTGCGGCGGAGGGTCAGAATACCTCTGATCTGGCCACCCGTGCCGCTTTGGCGGCTTTGGCCGATGCCGGGCGAGTTGCGGCCGATATTGATGCGATTATCGTCGCCACTTCGACCGCCGATCTGACCTTTCCATCAGTGGCGACGATGGTACAGGGCAATCTTGGCATGATGAACGGCTTTGCGTTTGATGTGCAGGCCGTCTGCGCCGGGTTTGTCTATGCGCTGACCACAGCAAATGCGCTGATCCTGTCGGGATCGGCCCACCGTGTGCTGGTGATCGGGGCAGAGACGTTTTCCAAGCTGATGGACTGGTCCGACCGCACGACCTGCGTGCTGTTTGGCGATGGCGCCGGCGCTTTGGTGCTGGAAGGTATGGAACAACCGGGCACATCACAGGATCGGGGGATTCTGGCGACGGATTTGCACAGCGATGGGCGGTTCAAGGATTTGCTTTATGTCGATGGTGGGGTGTCCACCGGGACGACCGGCCATCTGCGGATGCACGGCAAGGAAGTGTTCCGCCATGCCGTCGAAAAGCTGGCAGAAACCGCGCATACCGCGTTGGATCGGGCTGGTCTGACATCCGACGACGTGGCGTGGATCGTACCCCATCAAGCCAATCTTCGCATCATCGAAGGCACCGCCAAGCGGATGCATGTGCCGATGGACCGGGTAGTGGTTACAGTGCAGGATCACGGCAATACTTCCGCCGCCTCGATCCCGCTGGCCCTTTCGGTCGGGTGCGCGCGTGGGCAGATCAAGCAGGGCGATCTGCTGGTGACGGAGGCGATTGGTGGTGGGTTGGCGTGGGGGTCAGTCGTACTGCGCTGGTAAGCCGGTGAATTGATGCAAAGAACGCTTTCCAAGTCACTGTTATTGACTCGCAATTTGATCCGCCGCATCCTGCAAAAAACTTTGGGGGGATACGATGAGTGAAAAGACACTGACACGGATGGACCTGAGCGAATCGGTATTCCGTGAAGTCGGACTTTCGCGCAACGAATCCGCAGCGCTTGTTGAACAGGTGCTGCAACATGTCTCTGACGCGCTGGCAGGTGGCGAGACGGTCAAGATTTCGTCTTTTGGCACATTTTCGCTACGGTCGAAAACCGCGCGGGTGGGCCGCAACCCAAAGACGGGTGACGAAGTTCCTATTTCGCCGCGCCGGGTGCTGACGTTCCGGCCTTCGCATCTGATGAAAGATCGCGTGGCGAAGGGCAAGAAGAAGTAAGGAGTGGATGCGCGGATGGATAAGTCGCCCGAAGCCTTCCGCACGATCTCTGAAGTGGCCGAAAGCCTGGAAACTCCGGCCCATGTGCTGCGATTCTGGGAAAGTCGGTTTCCGCAGATCAGACCGGTCAAACGCGCTGGTGGACGGCGGTACTATCGCCCCGCCGACGTGGCGCTGCTGAGCGGTATCAAGCACCTGTTGCACAACGAAGGCATGACGATCCGGGGCGTGCAGAAAATTTTGCGCGAACAAGGTGTGCGGCATGTCGCGGCGATGGCGGGCGCTGTCGATGCGGACTTTGATCCAGAGGCGCTGGATCTGGACGTGGTGACTTTGCCGGAAGCGGAGACCACACGGGTAGTGGCGTTGGAAAGCGGGGTGCGGCGATCATTGGCAGAGCCGGTTGATCCCGACGCCGTTCTCATGAACGCCGAAGTGCATGAATTGCGAGCCACGGTTATCGAACCTACGCAGCCCGTGTGGGCTGATGCGATTAAGCCAGTCGTCGCAAAGCCGATCGTCGCAAAGCCAGTCGCGCAGCCTGCCGAACCCGTGCCGGAAGCGCCGCATATCTGGGTCGATGCGGAACCAGAACTGGAACTGACGGCTCCGGTCAAGTTGCATACGGGGGCTGGTTCGCCAGTGCCTGTGAAGGGGCTGGCGGCGCGGTTGCGTGCCCTGCCCCGGCCGGTATCCGCATCGGTGACCGCCGAATTTGCTGCGCTGCGCGGTCGGCTCGGCGTGCTGCACGGGCAGATGGCCGATGCCTTGCGGTCGCGGCGTTAGACCCGGTTTCCATGCAGTTATCCACTTGCCCCGGCCCGGAATATCGCTATGTATCCGGCCATTCGTCGGGCCATAGCGCAGCCTGGTTAGCGCGTCCGTCTGGGGGGCGGGAGGTCGAGAGTTCAAATCTCTCTGGCCCGACCAATATCGAAACCGCCCGCTTGGCCAATGGCTGTGCGGGCGGTTGCGTTTGTGAGTGACCATAATGGGAGACGCATGATGCAACCCGGCGTTCTTCCTTCGCAGGCCCTGCGCGCATTGATTGCCGACGGTGCGATTGCCGCCGATCCGGCAATTTTGCCCGAACAGGTACAGCCTGCCAGCCTTGATCTGCGGTTGGGCACGATTGCCTACCGGGTACGCGCGTCGTTTCTGGCGGGGGCCGGCAGGACAGTGGCGGACCGGCTGGACGAGTTCACCATGCACAAGGTCAACTTGCGGGATGGCGCAGTGCTGGAAAAGGGCTGCGTCTATCTGGTGCCACTGATGGAGCGGCTGGCGCTGCCCAAGGGACTGACAGCGGTGGCGAATGCCAAGTCATCGACCGGGCGATTGGATTTGTTGACCCGGACCATCGTAGATGGCGGGACCGAGTTCGACCGCATCCCCGAGGGGTATTCCGGGCCGTTGTATGCCGAGGTGTGTCCAAGGTCGTTTTCGGTGCTGGTGCGGGCGGGGCAACGGTTGAACCAGATCCGCTTCAGGTCGGGTCATGCGGTTTTGACTGACAGGGAACTGCTGGCGCTGCATGAGGTCGAACCACTGGTATCGGGCGAGGCTGTGATTTCCGAAGGGTTGGGGTTCTCGGTTGATCTGCGGCCCAGTGCGGGTGATCTGCTAGGGTATCGCGCCAAGCCTCATACCGGCGTGGTCGATCTGGACCGCATTGGCCACTATTCCGCGCGGGAGTTTTGGGAGGAGGTTCGGGCGACGAATGGCCAGATCATCCTTGACCCCGGCGCGTTTTATATTCTGGTCAGCCGCGAGGCGGTGACGATACCGCCGGATTATGCCGCCGAAATGGCCCCTTACCTGGCGATGGTGGGCGAGTTCCGGGTACACTACGCGGGGTTCTTTGACCCCGGCTTCGGCTACGCCGCTGCGGGTGGTGCGGGGTCGCGCGGCGTGCTGGAGGTGCGCTGCCACGAAGCGCCGTTCGTGCTGGAGCATGGGCAGGTCGTCGGGCGCTTGGTGTACGAACGCATGGCGGCACGGCCCGAAACGCTGTATGGTGTGGGGATTGCGTCGAACTATCAGGGTCAGGGGTTGAAATTGGCCAAGCAGTTCAGACTGGACTAGCGATGCGTGGGCGGGCGATGGTCGCGGCCCTGCTGATGCTGCCAGAAGCGGCCTTTGCGGATGCGATCAGCTTTGAAATCTGGCCCAACCGCAATGCCGACGACGTTGTGAACTG
>JBDSXE010000205.1:0-2814 GCA_039926325.1 Paracoccaceae bacterium
TTCTGCTGCGCGACCCGCGCGTCAACGCCCGCATCAAGGCCGCGTTTGAGGCTGACAGCGCCGATGTCTGGTTTGTGCAAGGATTCAAGGAAAAGATGCTCGAAGGCATCGTCAATCCGCAGGATTATGACAAGGTCGATGACGTCCTAGACGTCTGGTTTGACTCAGGTTCCACCCACGCCTTCGTCCTGCGCGACCGCCCCGATGGCACTGCCGACGGCATCGCCGATCTGTACCTTGAGGGCACCGATCAGCACCGTGGCTGGTTCCATTCCAGTATGCTGCAAGCTTGCGGTACGATGGGTCGCGCACCCTATCGCGGCGTTTTGACCCACGGGTTTACGCTGGACGAAAAGGGCATGAAAATGTCCAAATCGCTTGGCAACACCGTCGCCCCGCAAGCGGTGATCGACGAATACGGTGCCGACATCCTGCGCCTGTGGGTCGCCCAAGCCGACTACACGACTGACCTGCGGATCGGGAAAGAGATCCTGAAGGGCACCGCCGACAGCTATCGCCGCCTGCGGAACACCCTGCGGTTCCTGCTTGGCAACCTGAAGGACTTTTCCGACTCTGAAAAGGTGGTCGCCGCCGACATGCCGGAGCTGGAGCAATGGCTGCTGCACCGCATAGCCGAACTCGATACCGAGGTCCGCGAAGGCTACAAGAAATACGACTTTCAGGGCGTGTTCCAAAAGCTGTTCACCTTTGCCACCGGCGACCTTTCGGCGTTCTACTTCGACATTCGCAAGGACAGCCTTTACTGTGACGCACCGGGTAGCCTGACCCGCCGCTCTGCCCGTACGGTGCTGGATATCCTGTTCCACCGCCTGACCACCTGGCTTGCGCCGATCCTGGTGTTCACGATGGAAGAGGTGTGGCTCTGCCGCTTCCCCGGTGAAAGCTCGTCCGTCCACCTGACCGACATGCCGGAAACGCCGAAAGCATGGTTGAACGCAAGCTTGGCCGCCAAATGGGAAGGCATCCGGGCCGCCCGCCGCACTGTGACTGGAGCGTTGGAAATCCAGCGCACCGCCAAGGTGATCGGTGCCTCGCTGGAAGCGGCACCCGTGGTTCATGTCGCTGACACCGCCATCCTTGCCGCGCTGAAATCCATCGACTTCGCCGATCTGTGCATCACCTCTGCCATCCAGTTGACCGCTGACCCGGAACCGCCAGAGGCGTTCCGCCTGCCGGAAACCCAAGGCATCGGCGTGGTGTTCGAAAAGGCTGACGGGCAAAAATGCGAGCGTTGCTGGAAGGTTTTGCCCGACGTCGACACCCACAAACACCCCCACACTTGCGCCCGTTGCAACGCAGCACTTGGCTAGGCCGCCCCCATGACCGATAACCGCGACCACAGCGATCACGATCATGCCCATCACAGGCATGGCCATGCCCACGACCATACTGCCGGGGCAGCGCCGCGCGCGTTGGCGCTTGCGCTTGCGCTGACGGCGGGTTTCTTGCTGGTCGAAATTCTGGGCGCGTGGTTTTTCGTCAGCCTCGCCCTGCTGTCCGACGCCGCGCACATGTTCACCGACTGCGCCGCGCTGGCCATCGCGCTTGCCGCTGCCCACATTGGCCAATTCGCCGCCGACGAACGCCGCACCTTCGGTTATCGCCGGTTCGAGGTGTTGGCAGCCGCGTTCAACGCAACGCTTCTGGTGCTGGCCGCCACTTGGATCCTATACGAATCCGTTCGCCGCCTGATCACCCCGACAGCGGTTGAGCCACTTGGCATGTTGCTCGTGGCGGTTGCTGGTCTGGTGGTGAACCTTATCGGTATGCGCGTCCTCAGCGGTCAGCAGGGGGCCAGTCTGAACATGAAAGGCGCGTATCTGGAGGTTTGGGCAGACGCGCTTGGCTCCGTCGGCGTGATCGCGGGCGCGGTGCTGATATGGCTGACCGGTTACAGTTGGATCGACCCCATCGTTGCGGTGGCGATCGCCCTTTGGGTGCTGCCGCGCACATGGAACCTGTTGTCCAACGCCACTCATATCCTGATGCAAGGCGTCCCGCCGGGTATCGACCTGACCGCCATCCGCGCCCGGATTGCGGGAATTGCGGGTGTGGCCGATGTGCATGATCTGCACGTCTGGTCGGTCGCGGGCGACGATATCAGCCTGACCGCCCATGTCGTGCTGGCGTCGGGTGCCGCGCACGACGTGGTCCGAACCGCCACCCTCGCGGCATTGGAAGGGCAGTTTGGTATCCACCACGTCACCCTGCAAACCGAGGATATCCCTTGTGAAACGGGCGAGCATCTACATGCCTGACATGTATTCCGGCACGCTGCAAACCCCGCTCGGCACGATCTCCGTCACAGAAACCGATGGGCGCATCACCAGTCTTGACTGGCGGGCCAACACCGTCGAACCCTCCCCGCTGACCGACGAAGCCTTGCGCCAACTGCAAGCCTATTTCGACTGCCGCCTTGCAACCTTTGACCTGCCGCTTGATTTCGGCACGGGCTTTAACGAGCAAGTCCGCCGCGCCATGTTGGCGATCCCGCAGGGCGAAACGCGCACCTATGGCGAGCTTGCCCGGACGCTCGGCACCCCCGCCCAAGCCATCGGTCAAGCCTGCGGCGCCAACCCAATCCCAATCATCATCCCCTGCCACCGCATCCTTGGCGCACATTCGCTTGGCGGATTTTCGGCCAAGGGCGGGGTCGAGACGAAGGTATGGCTCTTGAAACACGAGGGCGCCGCATCCCTCCTCCTCTAACTCCCTAAAACTTATCTAAAATTTCGTTTCATCTTTTCAAAAATATCCCACAGGGGTCCGGGGGTGTGAAACCCCCGGGGGCTG
>JBDSXE010000206.1:0-3454 GCA_039926325.1 Paracoccaceae bacterium
GGGCAGATGGAGAGCGGGCCATTAGAGGTATGCCCTGGGGCATGTGCTGCGCTGATCAGTCCTATACGGTTTTCCCTCACGCAGTGCAGCGAGGAGGGCCTGAGACGGCTTGCACAGCGGCTGGTCGGTCACAGGTCGGCCCCCGCAAGTTGGATCCGGCGTTTGGAAATCCGCAGGACACGGGCGGCGATTTGCGATTTGGCTTGGCGGATCAGGTTCAGATCGTGGGTGGCGACGAGGATGGTCTTGCCCATGCGGTTCAGCTCTACCAGCAGGGTCAGCAGGCGCAGCGACAGATCCCAGTCAAGGTTGCCGGTGGGTTCATCCGCCAAGATCACATCCGGCCCCATGATGATGGCGCGGGCAAGGGCGGCGCGCTGGCGTTCGCCGCCTGAGAGGGATGGTGGCAGCGCATCGGCAAGTTGCCCCAGACCGACCCAACCCAGCAGGTCCGTCAGGTCGGCGGCAGCGGAACTGCGCCCCGCGACAGTCAGCGGCAGGGCGACGTTGGCTGCAAGCGGCAGATGGTCAAGGAACTGGCAATCTTGGTGCACGACACCGATGCGGCGGCGGGTCAGGGCCACATCATCCCGCGACAAGGCCCGCACCTCGCGGTCGAACAGCGTCAGACGGCCAGCGGTCGGCATTAGTTCAGCATAGCAAAGTTTCAGGAATGTAGACTTGCCCGAGCCTGATGGCCCGGTCAGAAAATGGAACGAACCCGGTGCAAGGCGCAGGGAAATTTCGGACAGCAGTTCCCCGCCGCCGTAAGAATAGGCGGCATTTTCGAAAGCGATCACCGGCGTTATCCTGCCCAATTCCCTGAAACCTGTTGCAGCATCGCCTATGCCCGGGAAGGATTCAATTGGCGGCGTTAGCAATTTGGACACAAACACTTGGATCGACCGGGTTTCGTTGCTACAACATTGGCCAAAACCAGAAGTAATTGAACGGCAGGGACGGTGCAGGATGCGGTTGGTTTGCCCAAATTGCGATGCCGAATACGAGGTTGACGACGCGGCGATCCCGCAGAACGGGCGCGACGTCCAATGCTCGAATTGCGGGCATGCGTGGTTCCAGACCCATCCCGAAGTCGAGGCTGAGCAAGAGGCCGAGGAAGCTTTGTATGACGCGCCGGTGGCCATCGCTGCGCCCGAGCCGTTTGTGGCGGAGCCTGCGGCGGATATGCCGTTGGGCGAGGAAGACGAGCCGGATTTGGCCCCGACCGCAATTCCGGCTGCGGCTGCGCCGGTGCACGAGGGTGCGTTAACGCCAGAGCAGGCGGTGGCGGCGATGATTTCCGGGACGACCAAGACGGGGTCTGGCATCCCGACACCAGTGCCAATTGCGCCATCGCGCGGGCTGGATGCCAGTCTGCTGGCGGTTCTGAAAGAAGAGGCCGAACGCGAGGCGAATGCCCGCAAGTCAGACAGCCCCTCGATAGAAACTCAGGTCGAAATGGGGCTTGGGCAAGTCCCGGCCGCGCCGTCTGGCGGGCTTGCTGCAGCGGCGATGCGGCGGATTGCGCGGTTGAAGGGCGGCGCCGATCCAGAGCCGACGGTCGCACCGATTGCCCGGTCGCGCAGTGAAATGCTGCCTGCGATCGACGAGATCAACTCGACTTTACGGGCCACCAGTGATCGGCGGTCCGAAGCGGACAACGTGACCTTGGAAGACGAGAACGGTGGCAGGAAAGGCCGTTCGGGTTTTGGGCGCGGGTTCATGCTGCTGGTGCTGATCGCGCTGATCATCGTGGGGCTGTATCTGGCCGCGCCGATGATTGGCGACCGCTTCCCAGAGCTTAAGGCGCCGATGCAAAGCTACCGCGATACGGTGGATGCGTCGCGGTTGTGGGTCGACACGGAGATCAAGGCGCTGATCACCACCTTGCGCGGATATGAGGGCGGGCAGGGAGGCTGATGTGTGGCAGTTGGGTTGGCGTTTTATCGAGCCGGCAGAAGGTCAGAACAGATCCAGCAACCGCTTGAGATAGCTGCGTTCGGCGTCGGGGCGCGACTGTTCGCCCGCGCGTTTGCGGATTTCGTCCAGCAGGTCTTGCGCGCGGCGGTAGACATCATCGCCCGGCAACATGCCTTTGTCGGTGCCGATCTGTGACGACTGCCCCGACTCACGGCCCAAGGGATCGCGCTGACCGTTCGGAGAGTCCTTGGTGGCGGTCTGGCCTTGCGTCGTGCCCTGATCTTGCTGGTTCTGGGCCAGCGCGTCGCCGAAATTCTTGATGCCATTCCGCAAAGCGTCAAGCGCCTCTGCCTGATTGTCCAGAGCGCCGGGCAGATCGCCGTTTTTCAGGGCTTTTTCGGCGTCGTCCATTGCACGTCCGGCGCGGTCAAGCTGTTTGCGGCCTTGATCGCCTAACGGGTTGCCGGCGCCGGGCAGTTGACCGCCCTTTTGCATCCGGTCCAGACGGTCGCGCAGTTCCTTTTGCCGTTCGGCAAGGGACTTGCCTTGCGTACCGGGTTGCTGGCCATCCTGGCCTTGACCATCCGCGCCGGGTTGTTGGCCGTCGGGTTGTTGATCAGATTGCGAACCGTCGCCCTTTTGCCCCTGTTGCAGGTCGTGGAAACTATCGTCGGACAGGCCCTGCTGATCGCGGAGGGTCTGGCCCAGATCCTTCATCGCCTGTTGACCGGGACTGCGCTGTCCCGAACCCTGACCGTCGCCCTGCGTCACCTTCATGTTGTTCATGAAGTCGCGCAACTGCTGCATCAGCGCCTGCGCCTCGGCCGTTTTGCCTTCTTTCATCAGCTGGTCCAGCTTGTCGAGCATCTGGTTCAGCTGATCTTGCGACATCTTCATCTGCGGCTGGCCGTTCTGCGGGTTGTCACCCTTGTCCGCCTGCGCTTTGCCGTTCTGTTCGGCCTGCTGTTTCATGTAGTCGTTCAGCGCCTCGCGCATTTCCTTCATCAGGGCGTCGATTTCGGCGGGCGAGGCACCGTTCTTGATCGCCTCGTCCAGCCGATCCTGTGCGCGTTTCAGGCGGGCCAGCGCGTCGGCCAGATCGCCATCCTCGACCATGAGTGAAATCTGCCACAGCTCCTCCACCACCTCGTCGCGGGTTTTGGGGTCCAGCGTGGCGGCGTTGGCGTCAAGGGAGTGGATCACCACGCGCAGGCGCAGGTAGGCCTTTTCGTTGCGAATGAAACCTTCGGGTTTGTTGGTGATGGCTTTCAGAACCTGCGTGACACGGACGGCATTGCTGCGGTTCCATATCAGATCGCGGCGCATTTCGATCAGTGCGGCGGCAAGCGGATCGAAGAAGTGGCGACCGGGCAGGACCACCGCCAGCGGTTGCGACTGGCCGGACTGACCGGCGGCGTCGGTGGCAGTGAAGGTCATGGTGACGGGCAGATTGGACAAAAGGTCTTTCGACAAGTCGTCAATCAGCACCTGATCGACCTTAGTGCGATCGCGTTTCATTGGCATCGGCAGGTCA
>JBDSXE010000207.1:0-4424 GCA_039926325.1 Paracoccaceae bacterium
GAAGTGGGCAACCCGACCATCGTGGCGACCCTGACCGTGGTGGCAGCACTCCTGCCGATGCTGTTCGTATCCGGCCTGATGGGCCCCTATATGTCGCCAATCCCGGCCAATGCCTCGGCTGCGATGATCTTCTCGTTCTTTGTCGCCGTCATCATCACGCCCTGGCTGATGGTCAAGATTGCCGGCCGCGCTGATATGGCGGTGCATGGCCAGGATGATACCTACGGCGGCCATCACGGCGGTTGGCTGAAGCGCATGTATAACCGTGTTGCCCGGCCACTGCTGGCGACCAAGGCGCGCAGCGCCGGGTTCCTGCTGATCACGGCGGCCTTGTCCTTCGGGTCTTTGTCCCTGCTTTACACCCGCGATGTCACGGTCAAGCTTTTGCCCTTCGACAACAAATCGGAACTGTCGGTGATGATTGACCTGCCCGAGGGTTCCTCGGTTGAGGCGACCGACCGCGTCGCACAGGATGTGGCCTCGGTAGTGATGCATATGCCAGAGGTGACCACGGTGCAAACCCATGCGGGCACCGCAGCACCCTTCAATTTCAACGGCTTGGTGCGGCACTACTACCTGCGGCAGGAACCGCAACTGGGCGAGGTGGCGATCAACCTGATGCCCAAGGGCGAGCGGGCGCGGGCCAGCCATGCCATCGCTTTGGATATTCGCGCCAAGCTTGCGGCCTTGACCCTGCCGCCCGGCACCAGCCTGAAGGTGGTGGAACCGCCGCCCGGCCCTCCGGTGATTTCAACCCTGCTGGCCGAGGTTTATGGCCCCGACGCTGCCACCCGGCGTGCTGCCGCTGCGCAGATTGAGTCGGCGTTCAAGGCGGTGCCTTTCCTTGTGGACGTTGACAACAGCTATGGCACGCCAGCGCGTCGGCTGCGGGCAACGGTTTCGACCGACAACCTCGACTTTTTTGGCGTGCAGGAACAGGATGTGTTTGACACGCTGGCCCTGCTGAATGGCGGGCAGACGGTGGGCTATTCCAACCGCGGGGCGGGCCGCTTGCCCATTCCGCTGCAGGTGGCGCGCGCCAAATCCGACCGCGTGATGGACCAGCGCTTCCTGACCACGCCGATCCCGGCGAATGTGCTGCCAGGCGCCAAGTCGGTGGTCGAACTGGGCGATGTGGTTACGGTGGCCGAAGAACCCGCATCTTACCCGATCTTCCGCCACAATGGCCGCGATGCAGAGATGGTGACGGCCGAACTCGCCGGGCAGTTTGAGGCACCGCTTTATGGGATGCTGGCCGTCGCCGATCAGATCCAGAAACAAGATTGGCCGAACGGCAAACCGACCATCAGCCTGCATGGCCAACCTTCCGACGAAAGCAAAGTCACCCTCCTGTGGGATGGCGAGTGGGAGGTCACCTACGTCACCTTCCGCGACATGGGGGCGGCCTTTGGCGTTGCTTTGCTGGGCATCTACATTCTGGTCGTAGCGCAGTTCGGCTCGTTCCGGCTGCCCTTGGTGATCCTGACGCCGATCCCCTTGACCTTCCTTGGCATCATGGCGGGGCACTGGATTTTCGGCGCGCCCTTCTCGGCCACCTCAATGATCGGGTTTATCGCCTTGGCGGGGATCATCGTCAGAAACTCGATCCTGTTGGTGGACTTCATCCGCAACAGTGGGCCTGTCACCATCGACACGCTGATCGAGGCCGGGGCGATCCGCTTCAAACCCATCCTGTTGACCGCCATCGCCGCCATGATTGGCGCGGTGGTGATCCTGTCGGACCCGATCTTTCAAGGGCTGGCCATCTCGCTTCTGTTTGGGTTGCTGTCGTCAACCCTGCTGACGGTGCTGGTGATCCCGGCGATCTACCGCGTGTTCAAGACCTGACTTTGCTGCCCATCGGGCGGGGAGGCCCGGCGGTTCAACCACATCTGGAGGATACGGAAATGGCGCATGTTGTCGTACTTGGCGCGGGACTTGGCGGGGCCATCATGGCTTACGAATTGAAGGACAAACTGCGAAACGAAGACACGGTCACGGTGGTCACCAAAGACCCGAAGTACCACTTCGTGCCGTCGAACCCATGGATTGCGGTGGGTTGGCGCAAGCGCGAGGACATTACCGTTGATCTGACCCCCGCGATGGCCAAACGCAAGATCAACTTCATCCCGGTCGCCGCCGAACGTCTGCACCCCGAAGAAAACCGCATCGCGCTGGTGGATGGCCAGTCGCTGACCTATGACTATCTGGTCATCGCCACCGGTCCCGAACTTGCCTTTGACGAGGTTCCGGGCCTTGGTCCGCATGGCGGCTTTACCCAATCGGTCTGCCACATCGACCACGCCGAAAAGGCTGAACAGGCATTCCAGCAGCTGTTGAAAAACCCCGGTCCAGTGATCATCGGGGCTGCACAAGGGGCAAGCTGCTTTGGCCCGGCATATGAGTTTCTGTTCATCCTTGAAACCGCTTTGCGCCGCGCGAAGATCCGCGACAAGGTGCCGATGATCTTTGTCACCCCGGAACCCTATATCGGCCATCTGGGCTTGGACGGGGTGGGCGACACCAAGGGCCTGCTGGAGTCTGAAATGCGGTCAAAGACCATCAAATGGATGACCTCAACTCGGATCAAAAAGATCGAAGATGGCAAGATGACGGTCGAGGAGGTCGGCGAAGACGGTGTGGCCAAACCCGAAAAAGTCTTGCCCTTTGCCTATTCCATGATGCTGCCCGCGTTCCGGGGCATCAAGCCGGTGTCGGGGATCGAGGGCCTGTCGAACCCGCGTGGCTTTACGATCGTGGATCAGCATCAGCAGAACACGAAATTCAAGAACATCTTCGCGGTCGGGGTCTGTGTCGCCATCCCGCCTTTGGCGCCCACACCCGTTCCTTGCGGCGTGCCGAAAACCGGCTTCATGATCGAAAGCATGGTCACAGCGACCGCCCACAACATCGGCAACATCGTACGCGGTGGTCAGCCCGACGAAATCGCCACCTGGAACGCCATCTGCCTTGCCGACTTCGGCGACGGAGGCATCGCCTTTGTCGCCCAACCGCAGATCCCGCCACGCAATGTCAACTGGTCGTCGTCGGGAAAATGGGTCCACCTCGCCAAGGTGGGCTTCGAGAAATACTTCATGCGCAAGCTGCGCCACGGCAAATCCGAACCCTTCTACGAGGCACTCGCGCTCAAGACGCTTGGCATCGCCAAATTGAAGGAAACCGCCAAAGGTTGAGCTTAACGCGTCCCAAGCCGAGGCGGGATGCCCCGGCACATTCAAAAAAAGGAAATCCCAATGTCTCTTGATCGGTCAGTTCTGTTGTTTGCCGGTGTGATGGTTCTGCTGAGTGTCATCCTGACCAGTATGGTTTCGCCGTATTTCGTCTGGTTCACGGTGTTTATCGGCGCTAACTTGATCCAATCCTCGTTCACCGGTTTCTGCCCGGCTGCGATGGTCTTCCGGAAACTCGGGATCAAAGCAGGTTGTGCTTTTGTTTAGCGGCAGGCACACCCGGGCGGCTACTGTTCGCAAAATTGGATCACTCGATGACCGGATCAGACTTGGACAATGGCTTTGGTGGCAGATCCAACGACGTTACAAAAGCAGTCAATTTTCTCAAGGCCCTTTCCAATGAGGGACGACTGCAAATCCTTTGTCTTCTTCTGGATCAGGATCGGTCGGTCGGAGAGTTGGCCGAGATCCTGGGTTTATCGCAGCCCACAGTTTCACAACAGCTGATGCGTTTGCGGTCAGAAGGTTGGCTGGGCTCGCGAAAGGTTGGCAAAACGGTGATGAATTATCTGCTTCGACCCGACGTGAAGCCGATCATCTCGGCCTTGCGGGACGCATTTTGCAGCAATCCTCAGGCACGTGATTGAACTCGTGGTCAGGTTTGAGCGCAGAAATTTTGTCCGATATCAAACCGTCTGCGCAGGGATGATAAGCGGCAGTTGCCGCGCACCAAATTTTCCAGTGTGACTCTGCCTTCGCAAATGACGCATCGAAAGGAACCGACAATGCCCTACACATTGAATCGCCTTTTTTCTGGCGAAAGCTTCGACGCCGTTTATAGCCGCACCCGCAAAGCGCTGGCCGATCACGGTTTCGGCGGGCTGACCGAAATCGACGTGGCCACGACGATGAAGAAGAAGCTGGATGTGGATATGCCGCCTACCTCATCCTCGGCGCGTACAACCCGAAGATGGCATATCAGGCCATCGGCATGGAACCTCGTGTTGGCGCAATGTTGCCTTGCAACGTCATAACTCGGGCGGTGGATTGGGGGCTTCGAGGTTAGCGCGGTTGATCCGGTGGCCTCGATGCAGGCCATCGACAATCCTGCGCTGCACGCGGTGGCCGGGCAAGTGTGCGACCTTTTGGGCCATGCAGTCAACGCGATATCACAGTTTGGCGGTTTGACCTATTGGGAGAGAGCGGCGACCAAGCATTTTCCTTCTTTGCGGC
>JBDSXE010000208.1:0-3783 GCA_039926325.1 Paracoccaceae bacterium
CCCGGCGGATTCGGCTGATCTGGGTGATCTGCCCGACGCGCCACCACCTGTCGTGATGCCTGAACCTGTTGTCGCGGACGCGGCAGTGCCGCAAACGCCCGTACCGCAACCGCCGTCTGCGTCGGTCGGCGGTGTGGTTGCAAACACTGACGCGGCGCGCGCCTTTCTGGCTGCGGTAGGCGCGGACGAGTTGCGGATCACCGATGCCGAACTGGCCGACACCATGACGCGGCTGGGTCGCACGCTCAAATCCATGATCACTGGTTTGCGCGAAATCCTGATGACCCGCACCTCGATCAAATCGGAATTCCGCATCGAACAGACGATGGTGAACGTTGGGGGGAACAACCCGCTCAAATTCTCGATCAGTCCAGAGCAAGCCATTGAAGCCATGGTAAAACCCACTGTGCGCGGCTACCTTCCTGCAGAGGTGGCGGCGGCGCAGGCGCTGGAGGATATCAAGGCGCACGAGGTTGCGATGGTCACGGGAATGGAGGCGGCGCTGAAAGGCGTTTTGGGCAAACTGAACCCGGTTACCCTGACCACCAAGATCGAGGCGAAGGGCGGCTTTGGCGGGTTCCTGAAAAACCGCAAGGCGCAATACTGGGAAACTTACGAAGCGATGTATGCCGAGATTTCCGATCAGGCCGAGAACGATTTCCACGAACTGTTTGCCCGGGAATTCGCCCAAGCCTACAAAGACCAATTGGCCCGGCTGAAAAGCAAGAGCTGACGAAGACCGATAAGGGAGACGCCATTGTCCTGGGACAGCAAGGTATTGTGGACAGAAGGGCTTTTCCTTCAGCCGCACCATTTTCAGCAAGCCGACCGTTATGCAGAGGCGCTGGTAACCGGGTTGGCCAGCCGGATCGTGCCCTATGCGTGGGGGGTGTCGACGCTGGAAATTGATGAGGCCGTATTGAAAATCGGCCAGTTTGCGATCAAGGGCGCGACAGGTCTGACGCAGGATGGCACGGTGTTCCGCGTCCCATCCGCCGAAGCGCACCCGCCTGCGCTGGATGTGCCGCCGAACATCAAGGATTGCGTCGTCTACCTATCGGTTCCGCAACGCCGTCAGGGTGCGTCAGAGGTTGACCTGTCTGGCGCCGAACTGTCCGCCAGCCGCCTGCGCCCCGCCGAGATTGAAGTGACCGACACAATGTCACAAGACCGCAAGGCCGTGACTTTGGGCGTCGGCAAGATGCGCCTGCAATTTGCGCTGGCAGTCGACGATCTGGCCGACAAGCTGACCATTCCGATTGCCCGCATCATCGAGGTGCGCCCCGACCGCGAGGTTATTCTGGACGGCGGTTTCATCGCGTCCTGTCTTGACGTGCGTGCCGCCATGCCGCTGGTCGGTTTCCTGCGCGAGTTGGAGGGGCTGTTGGCCCACCGGGTTACTGCGTTGTCAGGTCGTCTTTCCGACAGCGGCTCGACCCGAGCGGTGGCAGAGATTACCGATTTTCTGCTGCTGATGGTCGTAAACTCTGCCCTGCCGAACATCCGGCATCTGGGCACCATCGAAAACGTCCATCCGCAGGTCGTGTTTGCCGAGGGGCTGAAATTGGCCGGTCAGCTTGCAACTTTCATGGCGACCGACAAGCGCGCTCCGGAAATTCCGCCCTATCGCCACGACGACCTGACCCGCAGCTTTGCGCCGCTGGTGCGGATTTTGCGGCAATACCTGTCGTCGGTTCTGGAAGCGACGGCGATCTCGATCCCGCTGGAGCCGCGCAAATACGGTATCTCTGTCGGGGTCATCGCGGATCGCAAACTGCTGTCCACGGCGGGTTTCGTGCTGGCTGTCACGGCGGAAATCCCGGACGAGGCGGTGCGGCGGCACTTTGCCGGTCAGGTCAAGATCGGCCCAGTTGAGGAGATTCGTCAGCTGGTGAATTCGGCGCTGCCTGGCATCGCGTTGCGCCCACTGCCGGTCGCGCCTCGGCAAATTCCCTATCATGCTGGAGTGGTTTATTTCCAGTTGGACGCCGACAGCCCGTACTGGGGCAAGATGACAACATCGGGCGGCATCGCGGTGCATGTGTCTGGTGACTATCCGGGGCTGTCGATGGAGCTTTGGGCGATACGGAACAACTAAGAAGACGCGAAGGAGGATGAAATGGCGAACAAAGACCCCTTTGCCGAACCGGATGACAGCGAACGCACGGTAATCCGCCCCAATCCGGGTGGAAAGCGCAATGCGACGCCCGCCGCAGCCCCACAAGCACCGCAGCAAAACTATGCCGCGCCTTTGCCGCAGCAAGATTATTCGCCGTCGATGGGTGTGCCATCCTCCGCCGCCAGCGCACCGCGCCCGTCTGGCGGCAGCGATGCCAACACCATTTCGCTGACGGGGATGAACCCGCTGACGGCACTGGCCACGCCGCTGTTGTCGCTGGTCAGCCGTATCCGCAATCGCGCGCAACACATGGACCCCGAAAAGCTGCGTCAGTCGGTGATGGCCGAGGTGCGCGGGTTCGAGAATGCCGCGTTAAAGGCCGGGCAGGACGCGCAGAAGGTCAAAGTTGCGCGCTATGCCCTATGCGCCACGCTGGACGATGTGGTTTTGAACACTCCGTGGGGCGAGCAATCGTCGTGGGCGCAACAGTCGATGGTCGGCACATTCCACCGCGAGACGGTGGGCGGCGACCGGTTTTATGACCTGCTGGCACGATTGGAACAGGATCCCGGCACCAATATCGATTTGCTGGAATTTCTGTACATGTGCCTTTCGCTTGGCTTCGAGGGCAGGCTGCGGATCGAGGCTGGCGGACCCGACAAGCATCTGCAAATCCGCAACGCATTGTCCCGGATCATCCGGGGTCAGCGCGGCGAGATTGAACGTGACCTTTCCCCGCGCTGGAAGGGCGTTTTACGGCCCTATAAGGCGCTGTCGGCCTGGCGTCTGGTATGGATCACCATTGGCGCCACTGCTGCGATCGTCGCGCTGACCTTTGCCGGGTTTACTTGGCTACTTGGCCAGAAATCAGGCGCGATCCTGACTGAGATTTCCGCGCTGGACACCGGCACTGTCGCCACATTGCTGCGCCGCGCCCCGCCACCACCGCCACCACCACCGCAAAAAGAGCAGGTTGATCGGGTCGCCCAACTGTCATCTTTTCTTGCGCCCGAAATCAAGGAAGGCATCGTGACCGTTTTTGAAAAGGGCAACACGCTTACCATCCGGCTGTCAGGCGTCGGCATGTTCGCCTCTGGTTCGGATGCGCTGAACAAGGATTTTGCCGCCCCGATCAACCGGGTGGCAGAGGCGCTGAAGGACAACAAAAGCCATATCGTGATCGCGGGCCACTCCGACAGTTCCAAAGTTGGCGGCGGGCGGTTCAAAAGCAACGATGAACTGTCGCAGGCCCGTGCTGAAACCGTGCTGAAAATGCTGGCCCCGGTTATTGGCGATCCAAGCCGTATCATCGCCGAGGGTCATGGCGACAAGGAACCGATTGCCGACAACAAGACGAAGGACGGTCGCGCCGCCAACCGTCGGATTGAAATACTTCTCGTCAAGGGGGAGGGCGCCTGATGATGAAGGTACTCAAATTTTTTGCGGCCATTTTCCGGTTCATGGGGTCGATTTACTTCATCCTGCCGGTGGTCACGCTGATCCTGTCGCTGATCATCTGGTTCTTCAGCCCGTATATCGGCACCGACGCCTTTCGGCCGTTTGACGCCCCGTTTGGCCGCTGGGTCTTCATCGCGATCCTGTGGACGATCTGCCTGCTGATCCTGCTCTGCGTGTTTCTGGTCAGGTATTACAACACCAAAAAG
>JBDSXE010000209.1:0-3472 GCA_039926325.1 Paracoccaceae bacterium
ATATTCGAACGGGGCGACGGTGGACGCGGCGGCCATGCGGTAAGCTTGGGTCAGCAGCCACAAGCCGATCGCGGCAACGACACCGCAGGTCATCATCAGGCAAAGGTCGGAGAGGTTCGGGTTGATCCAGCCACGGGTCAGAAAGCCGAGGCTCGGGCCGGACTCGTTGGCATATGCCCCGCTGTGCAGGAAAGCGGCCATGATCAGCGCAAAGCCGAGGAACACGCTGTTGCCCCAGAACGCCAAGGCGGATGCGGAATGGGTCGTGCCCATATGACGCGCGGCGATCATCGACAGGGCATAGGTCAGGCCGGACAGGATCGGCAGCAGCGAGGTCCAGCTGAACAATGCGGTTCCGGGGTGCAGCATGATGACCACGCCGCCAAAGCCGGTGACGACGGCGAGCCAGCCGGGCAGGCCGACCTTTTCGCCCAGAAAGCCCACCGACAGCACGGTGATGAACAGCGGGGCGGAGTAGTAAAGAGCCACCGTCGTCGGCAGCGGCAGGCCGGCAAGTGCGATGTAGAAGGTGAAATAGGCCAGAAACATCACCGCACCGCGCAGGATCATCTGTTTGGTGCCAGCATTAAACAGGCTGGCCCGGCCACCCTCTAACCAGACAAACATCAGCAGGATCGGCGTCGAGGTCAGGCCGCGGATCGTCATCGCCTCATACAGCGGATAGGCGCCGGAGATCAGTTTGAGGATCAGATCCTGAACGGAAAAGACCGAGACGCCGCCGATGAGACAGGCGATGCCGAGGAGGGTTCTGTGGCGGTTCATGGGGGGAACGTAGGGGGCGCGGGTTGCGGCGGCTGGCCGGATTGCGACAGGTTCTGTCGCGCTTGTCAGGCTTGGCGCGGGAACGCAAAACCGCGCCAGAGTAATCTGGCGCGGTTCTAGCAATGGTAGCGGCTTGGATCAGCGCTCTTCGCGCGGATCGAAGTCGTTTGCGGCACCGATGTCGTCGAAGAGTTCGGCGATTTCAAACTCGGCTTCAGCTTCGGCTTCGGCGGCGAGTTCCTGGATCGACTTGCCGGCGGCTTGCAGTTCGGCTTCTTGCAGCGAGCGGGCCACGTTAAGCTTTACCTTGGCGGTCACTTCGGGGTGCAGCACGACCGAGACGGTGTGCAGGCCCAGTTCCTTGATCGGACGGTCGAGAACGACCTGACCGCGTTGCACAGTGAAACCAGCTTCAGTCGCAGCCTCTGCCGCGTCACGGGTGGTGACGGAGCCGTACAAAGCGCCCGCATCCGATGCAGAGCGGATCACGGTGAAGATCTGGCCATCAAGTTTGGCACCGATGACTTCGGCTTCTTTCTTGGTGTCGAGGTTGTGCGCCTCTAGCTGGTGCTTTTTGGCCTCGAAGGATTTGATGTTGCCTTCGTTGGCACGCAGCGCCTTGCCTTGCGGCAAGAGGAAGTTGCGGGCGAAACCGTCCTTGACGGTGACGACTTCACCCATCTGGCCCAGTTTGGCGACGCGTTGCAGGAGAATGACTTGCATGTTTATCCCCTCACTTCACGGCATAGGGCAGCAGGGCGAGGAAGCGGGCGCGTTTGATGGCACGGGCCAGTTCGCGTTGCTTGATCGCCGAGACGGCGGTGATACGGGACGGCACGATCTTGCCACGCTCTGAGATATAGCGTTGCAGAAGGCGTGTGTCTTTGTAGTCGATGGCCGGAGCATTGTCGCCCGAGAACGGGCACACTTTGCGGCGGCGGAAGAATGGTTTGTTCGCCATGTTATGGTCCTTTCCTGATCAACGACGGTTGCCGCCGCCAAAGCCACCCGAGGGGGCTCCGCGGTCGCCACCAAAGCCACCACCACCGGAACGTTCCGGACGGTCGCCGCCAAAGCTGCGCTCAGGACGGTCGCCAAAGCTGCGCTCGCGCCGCTCGCCACCACCAAAGCCGCCTTCAGGACGATCACCGCGTTCACGGTCGTCACGCTTTTGCATCTGGACCGATTGGCCCTCGACATGGGCGTCGACCTTGATGGTCAGAACGCGCATCACGTCGTCATGCAGGCGCATAAGGCGTTCCATTTCCTGAACGGCTGCGGAAGGCGCATCCGATTTCAGAAAGGCATAGTGGCCCTTGCGGTTCTTGTTGATCTTGTAGGCCATCGTTTTGACGCCCCAGTATTCGTGTTCAACGATCTTGCCGCCGTTGTCCGCGATAACTGCAGTGAAATGTTCGATGAGGCCCTCGGCCTGCGCGGAGGAAAGATCCTGGCGCGCGATGAAAACATGCTCGTAAAGCGGCATGCGGTCTCCGTTCTTGTTCAGGCGCACTTCATAGGACGGGCTATTCTTTCCGCGGCCCGTCCACGAGAGGCTGCGCCGATGCGTGGAATGCGGAAAGATTGGGGGCTTATAGCCGGATTGGGCTTGGATGCAAGTGCGGTCAGGCGACGCGGCGGCGTTCGCTGGCAAACGTGGTGAGGTGGAGGCACATACCCTAGCGGGCCGACGGTGGCAGGCCGAAGATCGCGTCGAATGCCCAGGTGAAAACGTACGTGTAGACCACAAAGATGGCGATCAAGCCGGCCTCCAGCGTCAGGGCGCGCAGCAGGCTGACTTGCAGCCACCACGCCAGAAATGGCAGCAAAAGCAGCGTCAGGCCGCCCTCGAACAGCAGGGTGTGCAGCGCCCGGCGGGACATGGGGCGACCCCGGACGGTTTGCCGCGCCTCCCACCCCTCGAACATAGCGTTGAAGGCGAGGCTCCACGTCATTGCAAACGCAGCGCAGATCGCGGCGAGCAGCAGGCTTTCGCTTGCGGAGGCATCGGACATGAACAACAGTCCCGCGCCTTCGACAAGGATGCCGAGGGTCTCGAAGCTGATGGCGTAAGTGATCTTGCGGGTCAGTGGTGTCATGCGGCGCATCAAGTAGATTGCTTGGTGTGGGGTCAATAGGGGTGCTGGCGTTGTGCAGCGCCGTCGGGCAGGGTATTGCGGGATCAAAAGCAGGGGGACAGCATGAGCCGCGCATTCGTATTTCCGGGACAAGGGGCGCAGACAATCGGGATGGGTCGCGCGCTGGCCGAGGCTTATCCTGCCGCGAAGGCCGTGTTCGACGAGGTGGACGAGGCTTTGGGTGAAAAGCTGTCCGCGCTGATCTGGGAGGGGGCGATCGAGGAATTGACCCTGACGCAGAACGCGCAGCCGGCGCTGATGGCGACGTCGATGGCAGCCTTGGCGGCGTTGGAGGCAGAGGGGCTGGGGATGTCTGGCGTCTCGTTCGTAGCAGGGCATTCGTTGGGCGAGTATTCGGCGCTGTGTGCGGCGGGGTCGCTGGGGTTGGCGGATACGGCGCGGCTGTTGCGGATACGCGGCAAGGCGATGCAAGAGGCGGTTCCGGTGGGAGTGGGCGCGATGGCGGCGTTGCTGGGGTTGGACTTTGCCGCAGCGGCAGAGGTTGCAGCAGAGGCGGCGCAGGGCGAGGTGTGTCAGGCGGCCAATGACAA
>JBDSXE010000210.1:0-7614 GCA_039926325.1 Paracoccaceae bacterium
GAAAAGGATCACCTGAAATGCCCCGTGCCTTCCTGATCGTGATGGACTCCGTTGGCTGCGGCGGTGCGCCAGATGCTACCGCTTTCGGTGACGCAGGTGCCAACACGCTGGGTCACATCATCAGAGAATGTGCTGCGGGTCGTGCCGAGATTGGCCGCAGTGGCCAGCTCAAAATGCCCAACCTTGATCGCCTTGGCCTTGGTGCTGCCGTCCGCCTCGCCTCTGGCGGCGAAACCCCCGGTCTGAACGCCACTCCCGTTGGCATGTGGGGTGCTGCGACAGAGGTTTCCAACGGCAAAGACACCCCCTCTGGCCATTGGGAGCTTGCGGGGGTTCCGGTGCCGTGGGACTGGACCTATTTCCCCGACACGATTCCCGCATTCCCGCCCGAACTCACCGCCCTCGTGTGCAAGTTGGCGGGTACAGACGGCATCCTTGGCAACTGCCACGCGTCAGGCGTCCCGATAATTGCCGAACATTGCGAGGAACACCTGCGGACAGGCTGGCCGATCTGCTATACCTCTGCCGACAGCGTGTTCCAGATCGCCGCCCACGAGGAAAGCTTCGGCCTCGATCGGCTGTACAAGCTGTGTCAGGATTTGGCCCCCACCTTGCACGCCATGAAGGTTGGCCGCGTCATCGCCCGCCCTTTCACCGGCACTCCGGGCAATTTCAAACGCACCCCGAACCGTCATGACTACGCCATCGCCCCGCCGGCGCCGACCCTGCTGGACTGGGTGGCGAACGCGGGCCACGCCACCCATGCCATCGGCAAGATCGGCGACATCTTTTCGATGCGCGGGATTGGTCAGTTGCATAAAGGCAAATCCGACGCTGACCTTTTCGATCATCTGGACCGGCTCTCACAGGACGCACAGCCCAATTCCTTGACCTTTGCCAACTTTGTCGAATTCGACACCCTTTACGGCCACCCCCGCGACGTGGCCGGTTACGCCCGCCAACTGGAATGGTTCGACAGCCGCGCCGCGACCTTTCTTGCCAATCTGAAACCCGGCGACCTCGCAATATTCACCGCCGACCACGGCAACGACCCCACCTGGCCCGGCACTGAACATACGCGCGAACGGGTGCCTGTCATCGGCAACACTCCTGCCAAAGCCATCGGTCTCATTGCCTTTACCGATGTCGGCGCGTCCATTGCCGCCCATCTTGGCGTTCCCTCGCATGGCCCCGGAAAGTCGTTCTTATGACCCCAAAAGTCGAACTCCACCTCCACCTTGAAGGCGGCGCTCCTCCAGCGTTCATCAAAGGGTTGGCCAAAGAAAAGCACATGGACCTGTCGGGTCTGTTCAACGAAGATGGATCCTACAAATTCACCGACTTCTGGCACTTTCTCAAGGTCTACGAAGCCGCCACCACGACCCTGAAATCGCCTGAAGATTTCTACCGCCTTACCCTCGCCGTGCTAGAGGAATCTGCCAAGTCCGGCGTCGTCTATACTGAGGCATTCCTGTCGCCCGATTTTTGCGGCAACCGCGATGTGTCCGCATGGAAAGAATACCTGCACGCCATCGAAGAAGCCGCTGAAAAGGCGCACAAAACCCTTGGCATCACTTTGCGGGGCATCATCACCTGCATCCGCCATTTCGGCCCCGACAAGGCCCGGCAAACCGCCCGCTGCGCCGCCGAAACAAAGGGCCGTTTCATCACCGGCTTTGGCATCGCAGGGGATGAGAAAATCGGCAAGCCCAAGGATTTCACCTACGCCTTCGACATGGCGCGTGAGGCTGGCCTGCGCCTGACCGCTCATGCTGGCGAATGGGGCGGTCCGGACTCGGTCAGGGACGCGATCAAAGACCTTAAGGTTGAACGGATCGGCCATGGTGCCCGCGCCATCGAAGACATGGCGCTGGTCGAAGAGATTGCCGAAACCGGCATCACGCTGGAACTTTGCCCCGGTTCCAACGTCGCGCTTGGCATCTTCCCCAGTTTCCGCAAACATCCGATTGGCGAGATGTATAATCGCGGTGTCAAAGTCACCATCAGCACCGATGATCCGCCGTTCTTCCACACCACGATGGCGCGCGAATACGACATGCTGCATGAGGCGTTCGATTGGGACGACGGCGTTTTCGCCAAAATCGCCCGCACCTCGCTTGACGCGGCGTTCTGCGATGCCGATACGAAGGCCCAAATCCTGACCAAGCTGGAGGCTGCAAATGCTTGATAACCTCACCGTCGTCTCCCACCCCCTCGTGCAGCACAAACTGACCCTGATGCGCGAGAAAGACACCTCCACCGCGTCGTTCCGCAAATTGTTGCGCGAAATCAGCCTGCTCCTCGCCTACGAAGTTACCCGCAATCTGCCGATGACCACCAAGCAGATCGAAACCCCGTTAGAGCGGATGGACGCCCCCGCCATCGAAGGCCGCAAACTTGCGCTTATCTCGATCCTGCGGGCGGGCAACGGTCTGCTTGACGGCATTCTGGAATTGATCCCCGCCGCCCGCGTCGGTTTCATCGGGCTTTACCGTGACCCCGAAACGCTGCAGCCCGTGCAATACTATTGCAAGCTGCCCGACCATCTGGAGGATCGGCTGTCCATCGTGGTCGATCCCATGCTCGCCACCGGCAATTCCAGCGCCGCAGCGGTGACGCTTTTGAAACAATCCGGTGCTCGCAATATTCGCTTTCTTTGCCTACTTGCAGCCCCCGAAGGCATCAAACGTATGCAAGAGGCGCATCCTGACGTGCCAATCGTCACAGCAGCAGTAGACCGCCACCTGAACGACCACGGCTATATTGTCCCGGGGCTAGGGGATGCGGGTGACCGTATGTTCGGCACTAAATAGCGTTTTAGTTCTTTACTCGGAAACAATACTGATTCATGAATTGTCCCAACTGCTTTGGGGGTAGTCATGCTGTCAAATGTTTTTTCCGGGGCCATTTTGGCCACCGTGCTTGGCGCTACCATCGTTTCAGCTCAAAGCATCGCCCAACTCGGCGGCCCGTCCAATTATCCACCAGCCAGCTTCACCGGCCAACAATTCGTCGATGGCCGGGGCTGCGTTTTCCTGCGCGCGGGCTACGGCAATAATACCAACTGGGTGCCCCGCGTCGACCGCAGCCACAAACCGCTTTGCGGCTTCCCGCCCACATTCGGCGCACAAGTTGCAGCGGCATTGCAGGCCGACATGGCCCCAGAGGCACCCGCCACCATGGCACCAACACCAGCGCCAAGCACCGGTCCCGCGCCGACAGTGTTCAGCAGCACCAAACCTGTGGCCGCGCAACCCGCCCCGGCACCGCAGATCGCGATGGTTGCAGCAGCACCTTATGTCGCCAGTTCCGGCCCCGCACCAACCGTCTACAAGTCGGCGCCAGCTGCTCCGCTGCAGTTGGCCTTCGTAGCACCAGCCGCGACTTACCAAACCGCCGCCGCATCCTCTGCGTCGATCAGCTGCTTTACCAACGCGCCCAATCTGGAACGTGTGCTGTTGCAGAACGGCGGCACCGCCCTTGTCTGCACTCGTGGCGATGGCACCCTCAGCGGCTGGCGTTCTCCGCTGTTCGCGCAGGCCAATGGCGTTGGCGCGGCGCTTAGCAATCCGGCCCTGAACTCCACCACAATGGCTGGTGCCGTCGTGGTCGGCGGTTATGCGACACGAACTGTGGCCCCCCCCATCGTGGTTGCCCGCACCGCCATTCCGACGCCACCCAAAGGCTATAAATCCGCTTGGAAGGATGATCGCCTGAACCCGCTGCGCGGTGTCGGCACGCCGCAAGGTCAGGCCGCACAGGATCAGGTTTGGACCCGAACCGTCCCGATGGTCCTGATCACAGCCCCCATCGTCCGTGCGCCAGTGCTGCAAACCAGCGCCTCAACCATGTCGGCCCCGGCAGCACGCACCGGCGCGGCCTATGTCCAAGTCGGCAGCTTCGGCCAGCCCGCCAATGTTACGAACGCCTCGGCCCGCTTGACGGCACTTGGACTGCCGGTAGCGACTGCCAAAGTCACCCGCAGCGGCAAGGTCATCCAGATTGTCTACGCCGGGCCATTCACATCAACCGCCGCCGCACAGTCCGCCTTGGCCACCGTGCGCGGCGCAGGTTTTGGGGATGCTATCCTCAAATAAAAGATCGGGTACCGGAACCGCAAGAGCCGCCGGGCATCAGGCAAGCCGAGCAGCATAAAACTCACCCCTTCGGCCACAAACCGAAGGGGTTTTTATGTCAAAGCGCCACCGTCATCCCGCACAAATGCTTTGCAAGCTGATCCAGTCGCGGTCCGGCAGGATCGTCTCCGGCGATTGACCCTTGAACGGATCAGCCTCGATCAACCCCAACGTAGTCTCGCCACTGGCATCGACCGCGCGCGCATAGGCGGTCGACGACAGGTTGACCTGCTGAAACCGCTCCAGCAACCTTCCGTCATCGACGGCAGCGGGCTTGGCTTTCAGCAAAATCTCGGCATAGCCTGCCAGCGATCCCTCTGGCAAAACGCCGGTCGTAAGCAGCCGGAAGGTCGCCATCAGCCCGGCGTGTTCCAGTAGTGGAATGACCGGATCAGCGGTGCTTGCCCGCACCATTTCCGCCAAGGCATAGCCCGCGACGGGTTCGGCATCCTGGGCATCCTCGACAATCTTGTGGTTGATCAGCACGATACCACCCGGCAAGCCAACCGCGCTTTCCACGCCATCCCGCACCACGTCGATCTCACCCACTCCGGCGCTTGACAGCCGTTGCGCCAGAACTGCCGCCGCCCGTTTGCCCAGAATTGTCCCGCACGGCGACCCGCTTAGCCGCGCCAAATCCTGCAGCGCCAGCTTGCCGATCTGCACCCGCGTCGCCTCTGGCAGAACAGAGGCGGTATGGCGGATCATCGCCCCCGGCAGCCAGAACACTGTCAGCCCCCCCACCAGCGCCAGCACCAACACGACGACCAGATTGCGAACCCGGCCCGGCCGTGGCCTGCGCCGGATCAGCACGACCCGCACCGTTTCCAGCGCGTTGATCATGTCGGTGTCGTCCAGCTCCAGCGTTTCGGCAGGTTCGCCATCCTCCATCCGCCCCGGAGCAAAGATCGCAGGCATTTCGCCGGGGTTAAGCCGCTCCAGCGATGGCAGAGACCAGTGCGCCAACGCCATCGCGGTTTTCGGATCCGCCAGCACCAGCGTCGTCGAACCAAGGCCCACCACAACCTCACGCATCTGCGCGGCAGCCGTTGGCCGCCACAGACCGGTGCATTCCAGCCGTTGGTATTTCGCAAGTGCGGTCATTTGCCGTGAAAACCTGCCCAAGCGTTCATAACGTCAAGCTACTGGATGCCAGGTGATGCCACAACTGCCCCGGCAGCACTTTCGCGCCCAACACCGCATATTATGTGTCGCTTTCCGACGCGCAGCGCAGATATAGGCGGGCTTGACTGGGCGCAGCCACCGAAAGGGCCAGGATGACCAAGGACAAGGTGTTGCAGGCGGCGGGATTTATCCTGATCTACGCGACGATCATCGGCTTTACCGACAACTATGTCCGCGTCATCGCGGCAGAGGCCGGGCTGTGGCAATTCCACTTTACCCGCACCGTGATGGCAATCGCGATCCTTGCGGCCGTCGCCATTCCGCTGAAATTGCGGCTGAAACCGGTCAACCTGCCCGCAGTTGTCGCGCGTTCCGCCATCCACGGCCTGTCGATGGTGATCTACTTTGGCGCGCTTGCGTTCCTACCCGTCGCGCTAGTTGCGGCGGGCCTTTTCACCGCACCCATCTTTGTCCTGCTGATCTCGCGCTTCGCCTATGCAGAGGTGATCGGTCCCTTCCGCATCATCGCCGTCATCCTTGGGTTCTGCGGCGCCGTTCTGGTCCTTGGCCCCGAGGCGTTTGCCGGCGCATCGTTGCCCGCCCTGCTGCCGGTGATCGCTGGCGCGCTTTACGCCTTGGGCAATATAGCCACCCGCAAATGGTGCCCGCAGGAAAGCGCCGAAACCCTGCTGGCCGGGTTCTTTCTGGCCCTTGGCGTCATAGGCTTGCTTGGCATGGCCGCCTTGACCATGTGGCCGATTCCGGTGCCCGATGGCGTTGCAGGCTTTCTGCAACGCGGCCCCGTCTGGCCGTCGCCGACAGCGTGGTTCTGGATATTCGTTCAGGCCGCAGGCTCGCTGCTAGGTGTTGGCCTGATGGTGCGGGCCTACCAGATCGCCGACGCCACCCGCGTTTCGGTTTTCGAATACGCTATCCTGCCCTCCGCCGCGATCTGGGCCTGGATCCTGTGGGGAGAGGTGCTGACGCCCGTCGCCATCGTGGGGATGCTGCTGATCGTCGCCGCCGGGCTGATGATCACCATCCGCGCCACACAAACCGGCCGCGCACAGCAAATCGGCTAGTCCGCCATCGCCTCGCGCCAATGCCTGCGACACAGCGAGACATAAGTTTCGTTCCCGCCGATCACCACTTGCTGCCCCTCATGCAGCGCCCGCCCGTCGGGTCCGCGCCGTATCACCATCGTCGCCTTCTTGCCGCAACCGCAGATCGTGCGAACCTCACGCATTTCATCCGCCCATGCCAACAAAGCCGCTGATCCCGGAAACAAGTTGCCCTGAAAATCAACGCGCAAGCCGTAGCACATCACCGGCACGCCCAGATCATCCACCGCACAAGCCAGTTGCCAGACCTGATCCTTCGACAGAAACTGCGCTTCATCGATGAACACGCAGGCCACCGGACCCAGTTCAAACCGCGCCACCAGCTTGGCGAACAAATCCTCGTCCAGCCCGAACGTATCCGCCGCCTCGCCAATGCCAATCCGGCTGGCAATCCGGCCTTCACCCGCCCGCCTGTCAAACTGCGCCGTGATCAGATAGGTCGCCATCCCGCCTTCGCGGTAATTGTGCGAGGCTTGCAGCAGCGCGGTCGACTTGCCCGCGTTCATCGTCGAATAATGGAAATACAGCTTTGCCATAGGGGCCAGATAGCCCAACCCAGCGGCGGCTTTCAAGCCGTCGGATGGACGGGTCCGCCACGCGGCGCTGCGAGACTTTGCATCGCGGACCACACCCAAAACTGACGAAATCGCCAGCCACTCACTAAGTCCCGCACATCGGGTTCGCCCTTATCAAGCACAAACCTTTGCCGCGGTATTAACGGGAAAAATAGCGTCTAATCCCCCAGAGATCGAGGTAGGCTGAGCCTTTGCGGCTCAGCCCAGAAAACTTAGCTGGTCCAGCGTTGCGGCCCACGCGACAGCCCGCCCTCAGCCTTGCGCGGCGGACGCGCCGTCCCGGAAGGCTGACCTGCTCCAGCAGTCTTGGCAGCGGGACGACCGGCCGGCTTTGCACTCATAGGCTTTGCACCCATAGGCTTGGCACCATGCGGCTTGCCACCTTGCGGACGACCGGCACCTTGCGGGCGCTGACCACCACGGCCTTGCACCGGCTTCGGCGCAGCAGCCACAGCAGCGGCAGACCACGGCGCGCCGCCAATAACCGGGATCGGCTTTTTCAGCATTTTTTCGATGGCCTGCAATTCGCCCATCTCGGCGGGGGCGCAAAAGCTGACCGACGTGCCTTCGGCCCCGGCGCGCGCAGTGCGACCGATCCGGTGCACATAGTTTTCCGGCACGTTCGGCAGGTCAAAGTTGTAGACGTGGCGCACGGTC
>JBDSXE010000211.1:0-2727 GCA_039926325.1 Paracoccaceae bacterium
AGTTCAAGCCGCCCGCCCTCGACATACAGCCGCGCGGATTCCTGCCGCTGCTTCACCATCTTGCCCAGAATTCCCAGAATGTCAGTGTCCGTGACCTCGCCGCCCTCGGCCCGCAGCGCAATTTCACGGTCCTTGATCGCCCCGGCAATCAGCCGCAGCCCAGACAGCCGTTCCGCCGCGCGCGCCTTCATCGCCGTCTTGATTTCGTCCTGCAACCGCTCGCGCATAGCCATGTCCGCCCCCTCCAAAACTCCGTTCGCACCATAGCGCCGCGCATTCTGTCACGCAACCGAACCAACCCCTTGAAATCACACCATATCCCATTTCACCCCCGCTCTTGACCCTGCCAGCCCCCACCCGTAGTGTCCGCCAAATTTCCCAAGCCCCAAAGGGAGTCGCTGCCATGGCTGACATGCAGAAACCCACCGCCTGCCTCGCTCTTGCGGATGGCACCGTGTTTTACGGGCATGGCTTCGGCGCCTCCGGCACCACCGCCGCAGAACTGGTGTTCAACACCGCGATGACCGGATATCAGGAAATCATGACCGATCCGTCCTACGCCGGACAGATTGTGACCTTCACTTTCCCGCACATCGGGAACACTGGCACGACCGCGGAAGACGACGAAACCGCCGACCCCTTCGCCGCCGGGATTGTGGTCAAGTGGGATCCGACCGAACCGTCAAACTGGCGCGCCACCGGCGATCTGACGCAGTGGATGCTGTCCAAAGGCCGCATCGGCATCGGCGGTATCGACACCCGTCGCCTGACCCGTGCGATCCGCCAGCAGGGTGCGCCGCATGTCACGCTGGCGCATGATCCGGCTGGCAATTTCGACATCGGTGCATTGGTCGCCCGCGCTCGCGCATGGAAAGGTCTTGTCGGCCTCGACCTGGCGAAAGACGTTTCCTGCACGCAAAGCTACCGCTGGGACGAACAGAAATGGGCATGGCCCGCAGGCTATACCAAACGGCAAGGCTCTGGCCTGCGCGTCGTCGCCATCGACTATGGGGCCAAGCGCAACATCCTGCGCTGCCTCGCCTCGGCGGGCTGTGAAGTCACGGTCCTGCCCGCCAGTGCCACCGCCGAGGATGTCCTCGCCCTCAACCCCGAAGGCGTATTCCTGTCGAATGGCCCCGGCGACCCGGCCGCGACGGGTTCCTATGCCGTGCCGATGATTCAGGGCGTTCTGGCCCGCGACTTGCCCCTGTTCGGCATCTGCCTCGGCCATCAGATGCTGGCCCTCGCGCTTGGGGCCACCACCGTCAAGATGAACCACGGCCACCACGGCGCGAACCACCCGGTCAAGGATCTTGATACCGGCAAGGTAGAGATCACCTCGATGAACCACGGATTTACCGTCGATAGCCAAACCCTGCCGCCCAACGTCCGTGAAACCCATGTCTCGCTGTTCGACGGCTCGAACTGCGGCATCCGGTTAGAGGGCAAGCCGGTGTTCTCGGTGCAATACCACCCCGAGGCTTCCCCCGGCCCGCAAGACAGCTATTACCTGTTCCAGCGTTTCGCCTCCGTGATGCAAGCCCGCCGCGCTGCCTGACGACCGCGAAAAAAGCGCGGGTGTTAATGCTAACTTAATTCCCTGTTAACACTCCGGGTAGCACGCTGCGCGAATGGTGTCTCTTCCATCCTCATGGCTGCGCGACCAGCCCGTCATCGCGGCTGATGGGTCGCTTGCAATGGCGATGCTGCGCGACGGCGTCATGGAACCGCACCAGCTACTGCACGCCTTGGCCATCGCCGGGGAAAGCCCCGATCGTCTGGTTGAGGTGCTGCTGTCGCGCGAACTGATTGCCGAACCGCAGTTGTACGACGCCCTGCGCCGGTTAACCGGCATGGGTCAGGCCGACCTGACAACTGCGCCCGCCGACCCAAGGCTTGTCGACGCGCTTGGCGCAGAGTTCTGCCTGATGCAAACGCTGCTCCCCTGGCAAAAACGGGGGCAAGCCACCGTGATCGTCACTGCCACGCCAGAGGTTTTCTACCGCCACCGCGATCTGCTCACGGCCAAATTCGGCACAGTGATCCCCGCGCTGGCCGCACCGCACCGCATCGAACAGGCGTTGCGCCAAGTTCGGGGCAGGCAGATCGCACGCGCCGCCGAAACCCGTGTCGCCTTGGCCGAAAGTTGCCGTAGCTATCGCGGTGCTGGCCCCAACGCACGATGGGCCATCGGCCTGACCATCCTGCTTGTCTGCGTTGCACTGCGTCCCGTTCTGGCCGTGCTTGCGGTTTGGGCGGTCGCGACCATGATCCTGACGATGGGTATGAAGCTGGCAGCACTGGCAGCCACTCTGCGAAAGCCCGCGCCAGAGCCTGCCAATCCCGCGATCATCGCCCGACTGCCCATGGTGTCCATCCTCGTCGCCCTCTACCGCGAAAATGGTATCGCCGCCCGGCTGGTGCGCCGCCTTGGCCTTCTCGACTATCCCCGCGATCTGCTGGAGATCATTCTTGTCGTGGAAGGGGACGATCAGCAGACCCGCATCGCGCTGTCCCGCGCTGGTCTGCCGCCGTGGATGCGGATCGTCGTGGCCCCCGCCGGTACGATCAAGACCAAGCCACGCGCGCTGAATTTCGGCCTGACCCAATGCCGCGGCACAATCGTCGGTGTCTACGATGCCGAAGACGCACCGGAACCTGACCAGATCCGCACGGTTGTCGACCGCTTTCACCAGCGCGGCCCCGAGGTCGCCTGCCTGCAAGGCG
>JBDSXE010000212.1:0-4562 GCA_039926325.1 Paracoccaceae bacterium
CAACATGCTATGGCAAGGAGTTCACCGACCGCCTGTTTGGCCTGCGCAAGCGCGCCGCCACCGGCAAGCACGAGTTCGATCTGCTGTGCAGCGACCTCGGCATCGAACACCGCCTTGCGCCGCCGCAACACCCTCAGACCAACGGCATGGTCGAGCGTTTCAACGGCCGCATCGAGGAGGTGCTGCAAAGCCACCACTTCCGTTCCGGCGAAGAGTTGGAAACCACGCTGCACCGCTATGTGCTGCTCTACAACCAGCAACTCCCACAGTCAGCCATGGGCAGCAAGACGCCATTGCAGGCGATGAAAGACTGGCACAAACTGAAGCCAGAGTTGTTCAAGAAACAGCCCTATCAACTTCCCGGATGTGACAGCTAGACTTCGCTGCAGGAAGAAGTGGTGCCGCTGAAGAGACTCGAACTCCCGACCCCATCATTACGAATGACGTGCTCTACCAACTGAGCTACAGCGGCTTGGTGGCGGGCTATTATCACTGCCAAGCGGCACTGTGTAGCCCTAATTTGCGCCGCGGACCACTGCCTCCAGGTCGATGGGTTCATCGGGCTCTGGTGGCGGGGCGGGGCGGTTGGGTGCGGCGACCAGCAGTGGCAAAAGTTCGGCACCGGTTGCGCTTTTACCGCTCGTCTCGACGGGTTCACGCCAGCTTAGGGTATCGAAGCCACCGCAATTTTCACAAATCGGGTGCCAGTCGGCGTGGATTGCCTGGCATTTGTCACAGCACCATTGCGGACCGCGCGATGCCGTTAGCGCCTTGGATAGCCAGGCGCGGACCGTGGCATCGTCCGAGCCCTCGCCGCGTTCGACTGCCGCCATGATGGCAAGCGAGCGTTGCGTGGGATGGCTGGTCGGCAAGTCGCCGAGCGCGCGGCGGGCGGCGGGGAAGTCCTCGGCGGCAATGTTCAATTCGGCCTGAAGCATCATGGTTTCAGAGTTTTCAGGATGGATCGCCGTCAGAGTCTTGAAACGTTTGACGCGTTGCGCCGGGGTTTCTTCTGGTTCTATCTCTGCGAACGCGGCGGCTAGATCTGGATGCGGTCTGGCCTCCCACGCCTTTTTCAGTACGCGCGTCGCGTTTTTCTTGTCGCCTTTCTGAATATAAAAGCGGGCGGCCATCGAGGCGGCTGGAATAAGGTCGGGCGACAGTTTGTTGGCGGCAATCGCAGCCTCACGCGCGTCAATGGTGGCATTCTCATCGACGACCACGCTGGCTTCTTGCAGGGCCAGGACGGCATCCCTGCGGCGGTAAACCTCACGCGGCAAAGCGCCGGATTTCAGCTGTGCGCCAAGGGTCGACCGTGCGCCTTTCCAGTCGGCGCTTTCCGATTGCAGCTTCAGCAGAATGTCCTGCGAATCCGCATGGCGCGGCTTCATTTCAAAGGCTTTTTCCGCAAGCTTCAGCGCCGTTTCGGTGTCGCCCTCTGCCAACTTTTGTTTCAAAAGCCCACGAATGGCGACAAAGCGGGTGCGAGGATCGGCCAGCAAGCTTTTATAAGCCTCGCCAGCGCGTTTGGTGTCGCCCGCCGTTTCGGCGGCTTGGGCGATCAGCAGGTTCGTCAGTTCAGGCCGATCAAGGTAGCCAGCCGCACGCTGCGCCTTGATCAGCGCAAGACGACCCTCGCCGCCGGCAAGGGCCAACATGCCATCCGCCAGCGACTGATACCCGCGACGTTCGCGGTTGCGGTCAAAATAGCGAGAAACAGCGGTTTCATCGCCGTTCAGGAACCGCAAGATGGCGATCAGCAACCCGATTGCTTTGAGTGCGAGCCAGACTGCGCTTACCAGTAAGAGAATAGCGATGACGGATTGCAGGGGGCCAAGCGAGAACTCCCACCCGGAAAATGCCACACGAACAACGCCGCCGGTGTCCATCATCAGACCGGCGCCAAAGGTTGCAGCAATGATAACCATCACGAAAAGTAGAATTTTGAACAGGGACCAAATCATGATGTCTCACCCGCCCATCGACGCAGAAAGGCTCTGCACGGCCAAGATCGCATCCTGCCGCTTGGTGCATTGCGCGGTCCAGTCGGCCATCGCAGCCTGTCCTTCCGGCGGAAGGCTGGCGAGTTCGGTCAGAACCGTGCCCAGATCACCGGCTCGCAGCGCAGCCTCCGCACGGGAAAGGATTGCATCTGGGTCGGTGCCTTCGTGCGGGGTTAGCGACCGTGCACCCGTCTGATTTCGCAGGAACGCGCTGACACGGTCAGTCCAACCTTGACCCACATCGGCGCGCAACGATGTATCTAGCGCGGCGCGGGCGGCGTCAGGGAATGTGGCGATCAGCGATTGCTGGCTGGGAAGTCCGGTCTTGGCGTTGTCGATCAGGATTGGCGGTAGTTTGGCATCCGCCAGATCGGTCAATGCGGTGCCAAAGGGCGCACCACTATCCAGCGCGGCGGCAATCTGGCGTATGGCGCTGTGCGTGGCGGCGGATTTGACCGTGGCGTCGGCTCGGGAGGTAATGGCGGCGAGTTTCGTATCTGCATCGGCAAGTTTAGCGTCAATGGCGTCGGACGCTTTTTGCAAAGCATCGTTAGACCCGCCGGATTTAAGAGCCGCAATGTCGGATTGTAGCTGCGCGATGGCGGCTGGCGAAGCGGAGGTGCCATCACTGGGAAGGGCTTCGATGGCGGTAAGGCGCTGCTCCAAAGCCGTCAGCCGTTGATCAAGGTTCGTGGTGTCGACGGCGGGCGTTGAAAGCGTCGATTCGATTGCTGTCAGGCGGTCGGCAAGCGACTTGTCCGTTGGTGGCGGCGTTTTCGCGAGGTCAGCAATCTTCGTGGCAAGAGCTTTTGTTTCGGAGTCTTGCGCGGCGACTTTCGCCTCAAGCGCAGAAGTATCGGCGATCGGCCAGCCGTTCGGCACCAGTTGAGCAACGCCGAAACCGATGAGCGCTGCCAGAATGCCGCCGAACACTGGGCCGATGATGGAATTGCGGCGCGGTTTGACGGGTTCCGCCGGGAGAGGGTCAGGCATTGACGTGATGGTCGCGGGTTGAGGCTCAATCGGCTCAATCAGGTTTTCGAGGTCCGCCATCGTCAATCCTTCCGCAAATACTTGTTCAACCTAATGCCGGTATGGGGGGCGGTTCAAGGTTCAGACATCATGACGCCCGCGATGGCGTCCAGCATGGCCTCGGCATCCGGGTGGGTGGCGGTGACGATGCAGGTGGACGGGGGTGCAGATGCAGCGACAGCGGCGCTTATCGCGATGATCATGAGGGGCGCGGTCAGTTGGATCCGGCTGCATTCCCGAGCAAAGATTTCCGCGGTTCGAGGTGAAAAAAGGGGGATGATTGGGGCATCTGCGCGCAGAGACGCCACTGCTTCAGGGCTCAGGGATTGGCTTTGTTGGTGGTATGAGATCGCTTCGAAAGTCTCTATTCCTGCGGAACCGAGCGCATTTGCGATATCACCACGACTTTCCCGCCCGCGCAAATGTAACAAGGGGCCTTTATGGTTTTGAGACAGTATCAGGGAGATCAGAGCCGTGGCATCGCCGCTTGCGGACTTGGCATCAAATCCCGCTGCGCTGGCAACTTCGGCGGTGTGGTCTCCGACACAAAAAGCTAGCTGCGGCAGCGGTTGGCCATCGGCAGCTATCCGCTGTGCCGAGATGACGGCCGTTTCGGATGTAAAGATAAGGGCAGTCCAGGGTCGGTCGGGCAAAATCAGCTGCACGAAGCTTGGCGCGATCAACGGCGAGATAACGACGCGAATCCCCGGAAATCGCGCACGAAGTAAAGCCGCGAAGTGTGCGGATTGCGGCGCTGGTCGCGTCAGCAGAGTCGTTGGGGCGCGGGATTGCGGGGCCATGACCTTGGTGTTACCTGCGAGGCAGGTTTGGGGCAACAGGTGGCAACTTGCAAAGCGGCGTTCTGACCATACTGGGCATCGAAAGCAGCTGTGACGATACCGCAGCCGCCGTTGTGCGGTCTGCACCCGGCAGGACCGCAATAATCATGTCGTCGGAGGTCGAAGGTCAGACGCCGCTGCACGCGAATTTTGGTGGTGTGGTGCCGGAAATTGCCGCACGGGCGCATGTCGAACGGCTGGATCATTGCGTGGAGCGGGCGTTGGCGAAGGCCGGCATTGGTTTGCGCGATCTGGATGCCGTCGCGGTGACGGCGGGACCAGGGTTGATTGGCGGAGTTTTGTCTGGGGTGATGCTGGCCAAAGGGATATGCGCGGCCACGGGGTTACCGCTGGTCGGGGTCAACCATCTGGCAGGGCACGCTTTGACGCCGCGGCTGACCGATGGATTGAATTTTCCATATTTGATTTTGCTCGTCTCGGGTGGGCATTGCCAGTTCCTGATTGTCCGTGGACCGGAGGAGTTTCACCGACTTGGCGGCACCATCGACGACGCGCCGGGAGAGGCATTTGACAAGGTAGCCAAGCTGCTGGGTCTGGCGCAGCCCGGAGGGCCGCTGGTGGAACTGGAGGCGCGGCTAGGGGATGCAAAGCGGTTCAAGTTTCCGCGCCCGCTGTTGGACCGGCCGGGATGTGATCTAAGCTTTTCGGGGCTAAAAACGGCGGTTTT
>JBDSXE010000213.1:0-4315 GCA_039926325.1 Paracoccaceae bacterium
ATCAATACAGACGTGCCGCTCCATCACCACATGCCCCACGTCAGGCATCCCGCCGATCAGCGGCACAATCGGCCCCTTCCGCGCTGCCAGCGCCTGCGCCCTGACCTGCGCGCCCGCCTCGTCACCCCACCAGATCGCGCCTGAAAACCCGTCCAGCCTCGGCAGCGCCTCGATCGCCAAACCCGGCGCTTCCACCGCATGACCGCCCAGAGTCCGCACCGCCTGCCCCTGCGCCATCGCAGTTGCCGCAGACGGGCCAAGGCACAACAGCGGCGCGCGGGCGACCGCAGTCAATCTGTTCGATTCGCCCGTCGGGCCCGGCAAAACCCGTGCTTCATGGGCGGCAATTGGCAAGTCCAGCCGCAGCTCTGCCGCAACGTCCGCCTCGGTCGTCTGCCGATCCTCTGCCCCACCCTGCGGCGCCGTCAGCACGGTAAACCGCGCCAGATAATGCGGCCCACCCGCCTTTGGCCCGGTGCCCGACAGCCCCTCACCGCCAAACGGCTGCGACCCCACGACGGCGCCAATCTGGTTACGGTTCACGTAGGTATTGCCGACGTGCAGTGCCTCAACCACCGTTTGCACCCGGTCATCAATCCGCGTGTGCAGCCCGAAGGTCAGGCCGTACCCTGTCGCATTCACCGCGTTCACCACGTCACCGACCCGCCCCGCCTTGAACCGTGCGATGTGCAGGACCGGCCCGAAAATCTCACGCGGCATATCCGCAATCCCATTCACCCGGATCACGGTCGGCCCTACAAAAAGCCCCTGCGGCACAGCCAATTCCTTCAGCACCCGCCCCTCAGCGCGCGCTGACGCCACATACGCCGCAATGCCACTTTGCGCCTCTGCATCAATCACTGGCCCGACGTCCACCGCCAAATCCCACGGATTACCCAACGCCAGTTCATCCATCGCGCCGAACAGCATCTCTTCCACTGTATCCGCCACATCCTCCTGCAAATATAGACACCTAAGCGCGGAACACCGTTGACCGGCTGACTGGAATGACGACGCCAGAATATCCCGCACCGCCTGCTCTGGCAGTGCAGTCGAATCGACCATCATCGCATTCAGCCCACCGGTCTCTGCGATCAGCGGGGCGGTCGGCATCGCCTCTGCCATTGCCTTGCGGATCAAAAGCGCCGTTTCGGTCGACCCGGTAAACGCAACTCCCTTGACCCGCGCATCGCGTGTGATGGCGGCCCCGACCGTCCCGTCACCCGGCAGCAATTGCAACGCCGTCGCCGGAACCCCCGCCTTCAGCAGCAAATCCACCGCCAGCGCCGCGATCAGCGGCGTTTGTTCGGCAGGTTTCGCTAGAACCGAATTGCCTGCAGCCAGTGCCGCCGCAATCTGTCCGGTGAAAATCGCCAGCGGAAAATTCCAGGGTGAGATGCAGGCGAACAACCCCCGTCCCGGGGCCGTCAAACCCTCTGCGCCATCGGCATAATACCGCAGGAAATCAACCGCCTCGCGCAGTTCGCTGACCGCATCGGCCAAGGTCTTGCCCGCCTCGCGCGCCAGTAGCGCAAAGATCGCGCCGAACTCTGCCTCGTACAAATCCGCTGCCCGCCGCAACACCTTGGCGCGAATGTCCGGCGTCGCAATCCACGGCTCTGCCAGTCGCAGCGCTGTCTCCACATCCGCCACCGACGCCGTTGTCACGTGCCCCACGACGTCGCCCGCCGCGGGATTACGAACCTCATGCTGCAATCCGCCTGCCCGCATCCCCGCCAACTTCGGCGCTGCCCCGAAATGGGCCAGCAAATGTGGCCCGCGTGCAGCGTCAATTTCTGCCAGATCACCGCTGTCGGTCAAATCCCAACCTCGAGAATTCACCCGCCCGCCAAACAGCTTGGGCCCCGTGGTGATCGCATGGCTGACGACCGACTCCATCGCCTCCAGTACCGTCATCGGACAGGCCGCCACCCGCTCGGGCGGCACATCGGCATTGACGATCTGGTTGACGAAACTGGAGTTTGCGCCGTTCTCCAGCAACCGCCGCACCAGATACGCCAGCAAATCGCGATGCGCCCCGACCGGCGCGTATATCCGGCACCGCGTCCCATGTTCGCCGTGCACAATATCATGCAGCCGCTCACCCATCCCGTGCAACCGCTGGAATTCAAACGCCGTTTTATCCTGCGCCATGTCCATCACAGCCGCCACCGTATGTGCGTTGTGCGTGGCAAACTGCGGATAAATCCGATCCGTCATCCCCAGTAACTTGCGCGCATTGGCAATATAGCTCGCGTCCGTCGCCTGCTTGCGCGTGAAGACCGGAAACGACGCCAGCCCCAGAACCTGCGCCCGCTTGACCTCGCCGTCCCAGTACGCCCCCTTCACCAGCCGCACCATGATCTTGCGATCCAGTTTCACCGCCAGCCCGTAAAGCCAGTCAATCACCGCCCCGGCCCGCCGCCCATACGCCTGCACGACAACGCCGAACCCGTCCCACCCTTTCAGGCTAGGGTCGGACAGAACTGCCTCGATCACCTCCAGCGACAGTGCAAGCCGATCCGCCTCCTCGGCGTCGATGTTGAACCCCAGCCCCGCCGCCTTTGCCAATCCCGCCAGCGCACGCACGCGTGGCACCAGTTCCTCCATCACGATGGCACGCTTGGCGACCTCATACCGTGGATGCAACGCCGACAGCTTCACCGAAATCCCCGGATTGCTGCGAATGTCGGCCCCCTTGGCCGCCCGCGCAATCGCCGTGATCGCCGCCGAATACGACAGGTGATACCGTCGCGCATCGCCCTCGGTCCGCGCCGCCTCTCCCAGCATGTCATAGCTGTAGGTGTAGCCCTGCGCCTCCAACTCCTGCGCACGCTTCATCGCCAGCGTGATCGTCTCGCCCAGCACGAAATTCCGCCCCATCTCCTTCATCGCCCGCGCAACTGCAGTACGGATCACCGGCTCCCCCAGCCGCTTGACCGCCGCCTTCAGATGCCCAACCACACCCGGCTCGCGGTCCTCCAGCACCTTCCCCGTCAGCATCAGCGCCCAGGTCGAGGCATTGACCAGCGACGACGACGACTTGCCCAGATGCCGCCCCCAGTCGCTTGGCGCGATCTTGTCCTCGATCAGCGCGTCCATCGTCTCGGCATCCGGCACCCGCAGCAGCGCCTCTGCCAGACACATCAGCGCAATGCCCTCTTCGGTGGATAGCCCGTATTCCGCCAGAAATACCTCCATCAACCCCGGCTTCACGCTGGCCCTGATCCGCCGCACCAGTTCCGCGCCCGCCGCCGTGACCCGCACCCGCGCCGCTGCGTCCAGACCCGCCTCGGCAATCAGCCGCGTCACCAAAGCCGCCTCATCCGCAAGGCTTTCGCGGTCGATCACGTTCCAGCTGTCGCTCATGCGGGTCATGCCACTTCTCCAATGATTTCGTCCATGATAGCGCAGGTTTGACAGGCCGTTGTCCTGAACATGGATCAAACCGCAGCCATTTCGCCCGAAGAAAGCCGCCAAGACATGCCAAACGACCTTGACCGTTTCGACCTTGCAATCCTGAACGCGCTTTCCGCCGAGGGCCGCCTCAGCGCCACCGAACTCGCCCGTCGCATCGGTCTGTCGAAATCACCCACCCAAGCCCGCATGAAACGGCTGGAGGTGTCCGGCACCATCACCGGCTATGGCGCGCGTCTGGACCGGGTGAAAATGGGTCAGGCGCACGTCGCCTTTGTCGAAGTGCGCCTGTCCGACACCCGCGAAGCCGCGCTGCAAGCGTTTAACCGCGCCATCATGACCGTGCCAGAAGTCGAAGAATGCTACATGATCGCCAGTCGCTTCGACTACCTGCTCAAGGTCCGTACCGCCGACATTCAGGACTATCGCCGCGTGCTGGCAGAGCGGTTGTCCGCCCTGCCGCATGTCGCCTCGACCTCCACCTATGTCGCGATGGAGGCTGTAAAAGAAGGCGCGTAGATTATTCTTTAGTGGCCTTGCTGGCCGTGGTCTGAACAGCATTCTTGCCGCCAGCCGTCGCCACGCCCGGCTTCGCTTTTTCCTTCTTCGGTTTTTTCACTTCCTTGCGTTTTTCCAAACCCTTAGCCATCGCTTGTCTCCCTTTTTGCAGCCCGCGTTTGCTGACCGGACTCGACTCGTATCGCCAAGTCTAACCAATCATCCCGGCAACGTCACCCGTTTCCGCACCGTTCACGTATCGCCGGATAAAACCTCAATATGCTTAAATAATATGCACAAGCTGCGCCGAAAACTGGCATTTGCTTGAACCCGGCGAACTGACCGTTGCCACCCCGACCCGACCTGCAAGGGTGATCGCAACTTGGGGAAGTCATGCTGG
>JBDSXE010000214.1:0-4865 GCA_039926325.1 Paracoccaceae bacterium
TCTGCGCGATCTGCCCTTTGAACGGAGGAGCACAGGTGATGACGCGCTTGCAACCCGCAACCTTGGCGGTCAGCACGGTCATATGGGCCGATGCCAGCAACGGATACTTCCCGCCCGGCACATAGCAGCCAACATTGGCAATCGGCAGGTTGCGGTGGCCAAGAACCACGCCAGGAAGGGTTTCAACCTCCAGATCCAGCATGGTGTCACGCTGCGCTTGGGCAAAGTTGCGCACCTGAGTCTGCGCAAACTCCAAGTCTGTGCGTTCCTGCACGGACAGTCCATCCATACAGGCGGCAATCTCGGCATCGGTCAGGCGATAGCTGTCGCGGTCCAGCCCGTCGAACTGCACGCTCAACTGGCGCACGGCAGTGTCGCCACCGGCCTGCACCTGGGCCAGCAGCTTTTCGACAGTCGCCGTAACCGCCGCATCCGACGTGCCGGTTTGCTGCAATTTCGCGGTTTTCAGATGCCTGATCATGGTGAGTTTCCTCATCGGGTGAATCGATGCGATCCATCCGTTTGCTTGAAGTTGGGGAAAAATGGGCGGCCGGGGGAGGACCGGCCGTCCGAGGCTGCTACATGTGCTGCTCAAGCATCCGCTTGGCCGCATAGTCCGCCTGTTCTTTTTCGTAGTAGGCGGGCGAGGGGAAATCCCACCAGCCGGTCGCAAACGGGCCCGCCGCATCGCGTGAGGTCATGATCTCGACCAAGGCCGGGCCACCACAGTCCAGCGCCGCTTTCAGCGCCTTTTCCAAATCGGCGTCGTCGGTGACTTTCCAGCTTTGCACGCCAAAGTTCTTGGCGACCTCAGAAATATTGGCGCTGTAGGGCTGGCCATTCCCGGCGTGGTAGTTGAATTCCGAGGCGACATGCCGCCCCATGAATTTGCGCTGCCCGCCGCGGATCGACATATAGCCGCAGTTGTTCTGCACCATGAACACCACCGGAATGTTGTTCATCACGCAGGTGCCAAGCTCCGGCAGGCTCATCATGAAATCACCGTCGCCGACAATCGCCACAACCTGACGGTCCGGCATCGCGAGCTTGGCCCCCATCGCCGCCGGAACAGCCCATCCCATGGGTGAGAAAGAGCCCGATGTGATATGGGTGCGCGGGCCATAGACGGGGAAAGTCTGCTTGACCGCACCTTGGGTATTGCCCGAGCCCACAACGACAATCCCGTCACGGTCCATCACTTTGCGCAGGGCACCCAGCGGGCGCTGCGAGGTAAACGGCGTCTCACGGCTGTCGCGGCGCGGCGCCAGCAGCTTTTCCCAATCTGCTTTGGCCTTTGCCACGTCGGACAGGAATTTATCACGCTTAGTCAGGGCCTTGGCCCCGTCGGCGCCCGAGATCATCGACAGGATGGCTTGCAACGTCGCCTTAGCATCCGCGACAATGCCAACCTCGGTTGGATAGTTCTTGCCGATCTCGTGGTGGTCGAGGTCGATGTGGATCAGCTTGCCCGGCGGGATCGAAAAGCTGACGCCTTTGGCATAGCTTGACGCCGACCAGTCGGTGAACCGGCACCCAACCGACATCACCACATCGGCACTGGCGGTGATAGAGTTGCCGCAGGTGGTGCCGGTCTGGCCAACCGCGCCGATGAACAGCGCATGATCCTCGGATATCGCACCCTTACCGTTCCAAGTGATCGACACCGCAGCGCCGATTTTCTCAGCCAACCGGGTCAACTCATCGGAAGCCCCGGCCGAAATCGCCCCACCGCCCGCCACGATGACAGGACGTTCGGCGGACAGCAGCAGTTTCACCGCCCTCTCAATCGCCTGCGGATCGGGATAGGACACGCCGCGCGCCATGCGCAGGTCCAGCGGATGAATGGTGACATCCGCCACTTCGACCTGAATATCCATTGGCACTTCGACATGGACCGGGCCTTGGCGACCCGTCAGCATGGTATTGAAGGCGCGGTGCATGATGAAGGGCAATTCGTCAACCCGGCCCGCCTTGTAGGCGCGCTTGGTCACCTGCTCGGTGATGCGCGGAAAGGCGTTTTCGTTCTGCCGCTCGATTTCCTGCATCACGCCATGACCCTTCATATGGGTCGCGGGGCCGCCAGAGACATAAAACACCGGAATGCTGTCGGCATAGGCCGTCGCCAAGCCGATGATCGTATTGGTTGCCCCTGGCCCGATTGAGGTCGAACAGGCCATCGGCTTGCCGGAAGCGCGGAAATACCCGTCCGCCATATGCACGGCACTTTGCTCGTGCATCACCTGAATGAAGGGCAGCTCTGAGCCTTCCTCCAGAAACGCGTCAAACAGCGACCAGATGCCATGACCCGGCACGCCAGCCACATATTCCACGCCATAGTCCTTCAGCGCCCGTGCTACGATCTGTCCGCCCGTCAGCTTCATCTCAGTCCCCGTTCGTTGGCTTAGCTGCCATGGGAATAGGCACCCCGGCAGACCTGTCACATCACTGTCCTATTTCGCCCTTGACGTGACAACTTCGCAGGGGTCAGATTATTGACGCACTCTGACGTAGGGATTGCGAAGGAGTATCCGAATTGACCGACACCGCCGATCTGATCACCGACGCGCGGATGAAGAATTTCTCGGCCAATCTGCGGCTGCTCTGTGAACAGTCAGGCTCGGTGTCGCTGGTCTGCCGCAAGATCAAGATCAATCGTCAGCAGTTCAACAAATACCTGTCGGGGCGGCATATTCCATCCGCTGCGAATATCCGGCTTATCGCCAACCATTTCGGGTTGGGCCATGACATCCTGTTCGCCGAACGTGATCAGTTTCAGTCGATGATGGATGGCAACTATTTTGCTACGCTGGACAACCTGCGCCGCTCACCACAGGTCATCCGGTTTCTGGATACCGCCACGCAGGTTCCGAAATCCGATGTGTCCTACCTGGTCGGGGTCTATGACCGCTATCACTATTCTTCGATCTATGCCCGCAAGATTCTGCGGTCATCGTTTTGCATTTACCAGAACGGCGATTTGCTCAACCACTACTATGTCGAGCGCTTTCCCAGCTACGACAACCCGGCAAAGACTGAATATGTCTTCAAATACCATGGCTTCTGCTTTCCTATCGAGGACCGGATTTTCACTGTCGACTTTGAAAGCGTGCAGCGCAACGAACTGACCTTTGGCATCTTTTCAGCGATCCAGCGCAACTCCAAACGGTTCATGTTCGGCATCACCAGCGGCATCGCGGCGACGATGTTCCGCCAGCCCTATTCGACCCGGTCCGTCCTGCACTATCGCGGCAAGGGGCTGTTAACGCGCGAGGATGTGGCGAGGACCACCACACTGGACATGAACGACGCCTCGATCCCGCGAGAAGCGCGCGAATATCTTGGCGACATGCCGGATATGATCAAACCAATGTGACTGGCGCGCAAATTCGCGTCAAGTTGCGTCATGTTTCGCCCTTGCGCGAAATAGCAAACCGCCCGACTGAGTGGTCTGTACAGGCCGTAGCCACCAGCTTGGGGAAGTGTCATGCAAAATCAATGCCGGGATCTGTCTTTCACCGACCCTCATATTTTCGCCCAACTTATTGAAAATCCGCGTGATTTCGTCGTGGAGGATGCGGTGGTGGTCAATCTGGGCACCACATCGATGATCACAGGCGACGACCACCCTGCCATTGTCATGCCGTGGAAATCGACCTGGCTGAAGGGCGGCACCATAAAATCGGCCGAGCGTGTAGCTTTGGTCAAAGTGACCGAGCCGACCAATCTGGGCGGCGTCATCCTTCGCGGCTGGGATTGGCTGGGCAACAGGATCAAAAGCTTTCCGCGCGACACCCCGCTGTATATATCGTCCCAGGACCATGTCGGCACCGTCACGACCGACCCTCTGGTGTTTACGAACGAACGGTCAACCCACGACGCGCCGCAAGAGTTTGACCTGAAGCTGAACCTGTGGTGGTCGCCCGGCAACACGGATTGCTTCATCCACAACGAGCACCCATTCCTTGAAACCCACACCCAGATTTATGGCCATGGCCGCATGCAAAAGTTCAAAGAGCGCGATCAGGCGACCCTGTATGAAGATGTGATGATGCCCGTGGGGTATTCTCATGATCCGTTCTGCCGGGTGACCGGGCCGAACCAGTGGACCTATCCCTGGCACCGCTATTACGCCGACTCCGACAGCATCTGGCTGGCCATCGAGCTGCATCCCAAGGGTTGACCCTGTTGGCGATCCTGTCGGACAGACCCGTTTTCACCCGGAAGTGAGTTCAAGATATGGCAGCTTTGACGCGGACCGAGCGGGATTCCTTAGGCGAAATGAAAGTGCCGCAGGATGCGCTGTTCGGGGTGCAGACCCTGCGCGCCTGCCACAATTTCCCGATTTCCGGCAGCACAATCGGCCAGCTGCCGGATTTGCTGCGCGCGCTTGCTTTCGTCAAGAAGGCTGCCGCGATTGCCAACTGCCAGATAGGCTCTTTGTCGGCGAAGAAGACAGAGATCATCACCCGGGTCTGCGACGAGATCATTGCCGGTCAGCATGCGGGCCAGTTTCCTGTCGATATCTTTCAAGGCGGCGCCGGCACTTCGACCAACATGAACATAAACGAGGTTATTGCAAATCGGGGGCTGGAACTTCTGGGTTACCCCTGTGGCGCCTATGCACATCTGCATCCGAATGACGATGTAAACCAGTCGCAATCCACCAACGATGCCTATCCGACTGCCGTCAGAATCGCCCTTTTGTTGGCCGCCCCGCGTCTGTTGCAGGCTTTGGCCGGTCTTGCCGCCGCTTTTGAGGTCAAAGGGCTGGAGTTCAGCACTGTTCTGAAAGTTGGGCGCACTCAGTTGCAAGACGCTGTTCCGATGACGCTGGGTCAGGAATTCCGTGCTTTCGCCTACACGAT
>JBDSXE010000215.1:0-2721 GCA_039926325.1 Paracoccaceae bacterium
ACACCAATTCAAGGCTTTGCATGGCGTCGACCGTCGCCGGGCAGCGCCGCGCCTTTGGCACCGATACCGTGCCCGGCACCTATGACGACATCGACGCGGCCGATCTGGTGGTCCTTGTCGGATCGAACCTGGCCTGGTGTCATCCGGTTCTGTATCAGCGGCTGCTGGCTGCACGGGCCAAACGCGGCACAAGGATCGTGGTGATCGACCCGCGACGCACCGCGACCTGCGATCTGGCCGATCTGCATCTGGCTTTGGCGTCGGGTTCGGATGCGGCGCTGTTCAACGCCCTTCTGGTCGAAATAGCGGTAAGGGGCGCGCTGAACGCCGAATTTCTGACCCATGTCGAAGGGCTGGGACCTGCCCTTGCCGCCGCGCGCGCCAGTGACCCCGCCCTGACCGGCCTGTCGCAAACCGATCTGATGGCGTTCCTTGACCTGTGGATCGGGACGCAAAAGGTCGTCACCGTCTATTCCCAAGGCATCAACCAGTCCGCCACCGGCACCGACAAGGTCAACGCGATTCTGAATTGCCACCTGGCCACCGGGCGGATCGGACGTCCCGGCATGGGGCCGTTCAGCGTCACTGGCCAGCCCAATGCGATGGGCGGGCGTGAGGTCGGCGGGATGGCCAATATGCTCGCCTGCCATCTGGAGATTGAAAACCCAGCCCATCGCGCCGCCGTGCAGGGCTTCTGGAACGCCCCGACCATCGCCACCAAACCCGGCCTGAAAGCGGTGGACATGTTTCGCGCGGTCGAAGAGGGCCGCATCAGGGCGCTGTGGATTATCCACACCAATCCCGCCGTCACCATGCCCGATGCCGACCGCGTGGCCGGGGCAATCAAGGGCTGCGAATTCGTAGTGGTCAGCGATATGATGGCCGACACCGACACCACACGCCTAGCCGATGTCTTGCTGCCTGCGGCGGGTTGGGCAGAGAAGGACGGCACAGTCACCAACTCTGAACGCCGGATCAGCCGTCAGCGCCCGTTTCGCACCGCTCCGGGGCAAGCGCGGGCGGATTGGCAGATACTGGCGGATGTCGCCAAACGGATGGGCTTTGCCAAGGCATTCAGTTGGACCTCAGCTGCCGAAATATTTGACGAATATGCGCGCCTGTCAGGCATCGCCGGAAGCCTTGGCAGCGATTTCGACATCTCGAACCGCGCGGGCGGCGACTATGCCGGGATGCAGCCGTTCCTGTGGCCTGACGGTCCGGCCAAACAAGGCGGGCGCTTCTTTGGCGACGGGCGCTTCCATCACGCCGATGGTCGCGCGCGCATGCTGCCGGTCGTTCCTGCGGCACGCCAATCCAATTCCGACCACCCCTTCCGCCTGAACACTGGACGGGTGCGCGACCAGTGGCACACGATGACCCGCACCGGCCTTTCGCCCCGCCTTGGCAACCACATCGGAGAACCGTTTCTAGAGATCCACCCCGCCGACGCCGCCGATCTGCGCCTTGCCCCGGCGACCTTGGCCGCAGTGTCCAGCCCGCAAGGCCAAGCGATCCTGCGGGTGCTGATCACCGACCGCGTAGCGCAAGGCGAACCCTTTGCCCCGATGCACTGGACTGGCGAAACCGCACCCACCGGGCGCATCGACGCCCTCGTCGCCCCGGTGGTTGACCCCATCTCTGGCCAGCCCGACAGCAAGGCAACTCCGGTTGCGATCCGCCCCTTCGAGGCCCACTGGTACGGCTTTGCCGTCGCCTCTGCCGCCTTTCGCCCCGATTGCGCCTATTGGGCGCGCAGCGTGACCGAAACCGGGATGCGCGCCGAACTTGCCGGAACCGACGCGCCCGCCGATTGGCAAGCCACGGCCCGCCGGTGGTTTGCCGCGCCCGATGCCGACGTGATGCAATCGGTGGACTTCAGACGCGGCACGACCCGCTTGGCACTGGTCCAGAACGGCAAGGTAGTGGCCGCGCTGTTCATCGCGCGCGATCCGGTGGCGGTGTCGCGTGGCCACCTTGCGGCCCAGATCGGCACCGCGCCAGCACCCGGACTGTTGGCGGGTATTCCCGGCCTTGGCATGTCAGACGCCGGTGCCATCATCTGTGCCTGCTTTAACGTCGGCATAACCACAATCAGCCGCGCCATCGCCGAACAGGGCCTGATGACGGTTGAGGCACTGGGCGCAGCCCTCAAGGCAGGCTCGAACTGCGGCTCTTGCCGGCCAGAGCTTAAAACCCTGATCGCCCGCTATTCCCCACCCCTGCTGGAGGCCGCCGAATGACCATGCACGCCCACCCGGATCAACTTGTTCCCTGCACCAGCGCCCGCAAGCAGGGCTGTATCGCCCTTGTCGGCGCTGGCCCCGGCGCGCGCGACCTGCTGACCTTGCGCGCGCTGGATCGGTTGCGGGCGGCGGACGTGATTTACTTTGATCGACTGGTCGATCCTGCCCTGCTGGACCTTGCCAATCCAGCTGCCGAAACTGTCTATGTCGGCAAAGAGGTTGGCGCCCACGCCTGGACTCAAGACCGCATCTGCCAGACCGTTGTCGCGGCCGCCCGGCAAGGTTTGCGGGTCGTCCGGCTCAAATCCGGCGACCCCTCGCTGTTCGGCCGCGCCGCTGAAGAGCTTGCCGCCGCCCAAGCCGCTGGCATCCCGGTCGAGATCGTGCCCGGAATAACGGCTGCCAGTGCCGCCACCGCCAGCCTGTGCGAACCTTTGACCGAACGGGGCCAGATCGACCGGGTCGTGCTGGCCACTGG
>JBDSXE010000216.1:0-4822 GCA_039926325.1 Paracoccaceae bacterium
GCCGCACGATAGATGAAGTTGCCCGCCGGAATGGTCACAGTCGGCGGCAATGCGGGCGGATTGGTGCGGGGCCCCAGCCAGAAGGCCACAGCGGCAAGGGTGCAGCCTGCAATCAGGACACCGCCGATTGCCGTTTTGCGGCTGACGGCGCGGACGGCCCCGAAAGGCCGCCCGCTATGGAAAAGCGCGGGTGTCACGGCAGGGCCGTGGTCGCCTCATGCGCCACATCATAAGGGGCGGCGGCAGAGACTTGTTCCATCAGGTCGTTGTTCCAGTCGCCCGTGACGAGGAAGTGCGCCGTGGCCCCCTTGTTCACCGCCTCGATCAGGTTGTGGTTGACGTAGGCATAGACGCCAGGTTGCAGGAACGTATACAGCGCCGCACCAGCAGAGCCGCCACGAATGAACCATGTTTCCTGATCGCGCAGGGGCATGTTGTTGAACTTGCCATGTTCCCAGACCAAATCGCCGTGGCCGCCAATCAGGTGCGGGCGGGTGTCGCGGTTGGCCTGCGAATGGACGATCAGAACGGTATCGCCCTGATCAGCCTGCAGGGCGTTGTCGCCGGTCAACGCGCCGACCCGGCCGTTGAAGGTGACATGGGTCGGAATAAGGCCGTTCATCACCTTCAGCGTATCGTCATAGGCCTCGCCCGGATCGCTGAACCGCTTGTAATTGCCATCGGCATCCTGCGGGATGTAAAGGTCGTTTTCGCCGATGTAAAAGATCTTGTCATAGCTGACCGGATTGCCCTGATGGTCTTTCAGCCCGTCACGCGGCAGGACCATGATGCAGCCCGACATGCCCGATACGACGTGCCAGGGGATCATCGGGCCGCCGGGGGCACAATGATAGACGAACACGCCGGGGCGGGTGGCCTTGAAGCGCAATACGGTCTTTTCGCCGGGGCTGACCAGCGTCAGCGCGCCGCCGCCCAAGCCGCCGGTTGCAGCGTGAAAGTCGATGTTGTGCTGCATCAGGTTTTCAGGGCGATTGTAGAGGCTGAGTTCGACATAATCGCCTTCATGCACGACCATCATCGGTCCGGGCATCGAGCCGTTGTAGGTCATCGCCTGCAGATAGACGCCGTCGTCGATTTCGACCTCTTTCTCGACGATCTTCATCTCAAATTCGATGACGGCGGGGCCGTCGGATGTCACCTGATCATGGGCATGGACGGCAGGCGGTGCGACAAGCTTGATCTTTTTGCGTGGCAGGGTGGCAAGATCGACCTTGCCCGCAGTCTCTGGCGTGGCGGGGGCTGCGTCGGCGAAGGCGATCTTGGACAGGTAGGGCGTTGCGGCGGCGAAGGTGGCGCCCAGGAGGGCGGCGCGGCGGGTCAGCATGACAAGCTCCTCTGGTTCTGGTTGATGGCGCATTTCTAACGCGGCGCGAAAACGCTGGCTTTGCGTTAGATCAAGCCACTGCGCTTTGGTCTGCGTGCTTGTCGGGGCGGGGCGGGTTTGATAGGGCGGCCGGAAGGGACAGTTCGAGGGAAAGCCGTGTCGCAGGTCATCAAGCTCGGGGTTGGCAGCATTTTCGTGGGCATCGTTGTCCTCGGGCTGAAACTGCTGTCGTGGTGGATGACCGGGTCGATTGCCCTACTGTCGGACGCGCTGGAAAGCACCGTCAACGTGGCGACGGCGATTGCGGCGCTGGCGGCGATCCGGGTGGCGGCGTTGCCTGCCGATCACAACCACCCTTATGGGCATCACAAGGCGGAACTGTTCAGTGCTATTCTGGAAGGGGTGATGATCATCCTTGCCGCGCTGCTGATCTTGCGCGAGGCGTATCACGGCTTTCAAGCGGCGCGGGTTCTGGACGCGCCGCTGTATGGATTGCTGGTCAACGGGCTTGCTTCGGTGATGAACGCGGGCTGGTCGTGGGTGTTGATCAACAAGGGTCGCCGGTTGCGTTCGCCAGCTTTGGTCGCCGATGGGCGGCATTTGCTGCTGGATGTGGTGTCGTCGATTGGCGTCACGTTTGGCGTGCTGCTGGCGATCGAGACTGGTTGGGTCTGGGTTGACCCGACGATGGCGGCGCTGGTGGCGGTTTATATCCTGTGGGGCGGCTGGAAGGTCATGCAGGTGTCGATGAGCGGGCTGATGGATGAAAGCCTGTCCGATGGGGTGCTGGAAAAGGTCCGCAAGGTAATCGCCGTGGAATCGATCGGTGCTGTCGAGGCGCATGATTTGCGGACAAGGACTGCGGGGGCGGCGACGTTCATCGAGTTTCATCTGGTGGTGCCGGGGACCCTGACGGTTTCGGCGGCGCATGAGATGTGCGACCGGGTTGAAGCGGCCTTGAAAGAGTTGGTCGACGGCTGCGTCGTGACGATCCATGTTGAGCCGGAAGAGAAGGCGAAACATGCCGGGATTATCGTGCTGTGACGACTGTCCAGATATGGACAACCAATAAAATGTCCCGATTTCAATTGGTTGAATGGCGGCGTTAACTGGATTTTAAGATGCGGCGGCTGGCTGTCGGCTACGACAAGTCAACGGTTTGCCCCCTTGCAGTTCATAGTTCCAACTTTGGAAAAGCCAGCCTCAGAGGTCGCCCACCCGCCCACCCCGCCCTCTGAGGCGGGCTGCGCTGGTTGAGAGGTGCGCCTCCGGCGGGGATATTTTTGAGCAACTGAATGAGCAGGGTTAGAAGGGTGGGGCGTGTCGTGCGTCCTTACAGCGGTTTCATCCAGACTTGCAGCTGCTTGGGTGTTTCGGCTTTGCCACCGACGTCTTTCCACGCAAATTCCACCGCCACGCCAGCCATCGGTGCATAGCCGCAGCCGCGCCAGAAGGCGTCGTTGGTGCGGGCGTTCGCTGGCCTTGCGGGGTGGTCAGCGGGCCTGATGATCGAGGCGAAGGCGACGTGGCTGCGGTTCAGCTCGCGGGCATGAGCCTCGCGGAAGGCGAAGAAGCGGTGGCCGATGCCTTGCCCGCGATAGGCGGGCAGCAGGGCGGATTCGGGCCCCCACAGAACCTTGTCCGCCGGAATGCCGAGCTTGGCAAAGGGGGCCGCGAATTCGGGGCTTTGATCCTCTAGCGGGGTGGAGGTTGAAGCGCCGACGATGCGGCCAAGGTCGAACGCGCCCATCAAGAGCGCGCCGGGATGGTCGCGGTAACTGGCGACATATTGGCGTTCGTAGGCAAGATTGCCGTCGTAAAGGTAGGGCCAGTCGCGGAACACTGCGAACCGCAGGGCTGCGATATCATCGCGATGGGCGGATATCTCCGCACCCGCCAGTGCATGAACCTCGATCATTCCGCCCCCTGTTCGAGCCGTCAGCCCGACAGACCCTAGCGCGGAACAGCCTTGATCACCAATGCAGAAGCGGCGGGGCGCATCGCATTTGCGCCCCGCCCCAATTTGGCGGGTTACAGGGCAGCCAACGCCGCTTTGACCGTGTCGGCCATCGGTGTGGTTGGGCGACCGATCAGCTTTGACAGCGTCTGGCTGTCGTCGCGCAGGTGTCCCTTGGCGGACTGCACATCGCTGTCGGCCAGTTTGGCGGCAAATGCTTCGGGCAGGCCAAAGCTTTGCAGTATGCCGGTATAGGTCGCTTCGGGCAGCGAGTTGTAGGGAATGGTCTTGCCGGTCTGGCGCGACACTTCGGCGGCCATTTCGGTCATCGTGAACGGCTTGTCGCCTGCCAGTTCGTAGGATTTGCCATCATGTCCCGTCGTGGTGGCCACTACCGCAATCGCCTCGGCATAATCTTTGCGCGGGGCGGCGGAGATTTTGGCGTCGCCTGCCGAGCCAATCATCGCGCCAGCCTGCAAAGCACCGCCAAGTGAGCCGGTATAATTCTCTGTATACCAACCGTTTCGCAGGTTGGTGTGCGGGATGCCGGATGCTTTCAGCACCGCCTCGGTCTTGATGTGATCGGTCGCCAGAAGCAGGGGCGAAGCTGCACCCTTAAGGATCGAGGTGTAGACGATCCGGCCTACGCCAGCGGCCTTGGCGGCGTCAATCACGGCGGCATGATCCTTGGCGCGGTCCATGAAATCATTGGACGAAATCAGGACCAGCGTATCGACACCTTTGAGTGCGGGCACCAGCGTTTCGGGCTTTTGGTAGTCGAACGGACGCACGGTGACGCTCAGATCGCCAGCTTTGGCGGTGTCACGGGCCAGCGCGATGATGTCGCTTGCCGCCACGCGGGATTTGAGGGCGGCGATGGCAAGACGGCCCAGTTGGCCGGTGGAACCTGTAACTGCGATGGTCATGGATTTATCCTCGGGTAGGTTGCGATGCCAGACATCTACGCCTTTACTTACGAAAAGGAAGTACATACATTTCTGTTAGTGCATCGCAACCACGCACATGAGGTCGAACATGGACGCACAATCGCTGCTGAACCGCATACAGACTGGCAATGTGATGGCCGCGGATTGCCCGTCGCGGCAAGTGCTGACCCATGTGACCAGCCGCTGGGGATCATTGGTGATGATCGCGCTGACGACAGGCACGCACCGTTTCAGCGGGTTGCGGCGGAAAATCGGCGGGGTCAGCGAGCGGATGCTGGCGCAGACGTTGCAACAGCTGGAAGGTGACGGAATGGTGCGGCGAGTGGCGCATGACGTGGTGCCGCCGCATGTGGAGTACAGTCTGACGCCACTGGGTCAGGGGGCGGCGGAAAAGGTACTGGCACTGTCGGTTTGGATCGAGACGAACTTGCCCGCGATAATGCAGGCGCGGCCCGAGGCGGCGTAGGCGGGCTGACGCGTCAGTCGTGATCTTCGGGCTCGGGCATTGTCGGCGGGCCAAAGCGTGCGATGATCCTTTCGCGGATCTGATCACGGGTCTGTCGATACGCCGAC
>JBDSXE010000217.1:0-3660 GCA_039926325.1 Paracoccaceae bacterium
TGCGCGGTACGATGCGACACGTCAAAATGGGAACGAATGTCCTCCAGCGTCACCCCTTGGTGACTGGCGCGGGCGAAATCGGCAAGCCTCAGAAGATCAAGCGCTTTTGAGAAGGACATGGTCCGCACACTCAAACAGAATCCAACAGTATGCAATCCGACGTTGTACCCATTTGTGTACTTCGCCTCATTTTCTCACCGTCGGAAATAAGTCATCCCGATTTCAATCCTTTTGCCGAGTTAGGTCTTACGCGACAAATATTCGTGACTTCAGTCGCGCAAGAACCTGCCGTTTACAGCGTCGGGCGGATCAGCGATAAGTTCAACTAATGCTTCGATCGTTTGGGCCAGTTTGCTGGGGTATCCAGTGAAAAAGCGGGTATCTTTGCGGGTATCAGTGGGAACAGTTCAGACAGAAGCGCAACAAAACAAACGGTTGTGTCCGCCATGCTGCTTCTGATCGACAACTATGACAGCTTTACCTACAACCTCGTCCACTACCTGGGCGAGTTGGGGGCGGATGTGCGGGTTGTCCGCAACGACGCGCTGGATGTGCAGGCCGCGATGGCGCTGCGCCCTTCGGCCATCGTGCTTTCACCCGGTCCTTGCGACCCCGATCAGGCAGGCATCTGCCTGCCCCTGACATTGGCCGCGGCAGAGGCTGACATTCCCCTGCTCGGCGTCTGCTTGGGCCACCAGACCATCGGTCAGGCATTTGGCGGCAAAGTCGTGCGCTGCCATGAAATCGTCCACGGCAAGATGGGCACCATGCACCATGAAGGCAAAGGCGTCTTTGCCGGGCTGCCCTCGCCGTTCGCAGCGACCCGCTACCACAGCCTGATCGTCGAACGCGCCACCCTGCCGCCGGAACTGGAGGTCACCGCTTGGTTGCAAGACGGCACCATCATGGGCCTGCGCCACCGGACCAAAGCCATCGAGGGCGTGCAGTTTCACCCCGAAAGCATCGCCTCTGAACATGGCCACCAGCTGCTGAAAAACTTCCTGAACCTCGCGCGCGTTTCGGCATGAGCGATGCCCTGCGTTCCCTCATCGGCATCGCGGCAGAGCGCGCCCTGACCCGGCCAGAGGCCGAGATTGCATTCGAGGCGTTGTTTGAAGGCACCGCAACCCCGGCGCAGATGGGCGGGCTGCTGATGGCGCTTCGCACCCGGGGTGAGACGGTCGACGAATACACTGCCGCCGCCACCGTGATGCGCGCCAAGTGTCACCGCGTCACGGCCCCCGATGCTGCAATGGACATCGTCGGGACCGGCGGCGATGGCAAAGGAACGCTCAACATCTCTACCGCCACCGCTTTCGTTGTCGCAGGCGCTGGTGTTCCCGTCGCCAAACATGGCAACCGCAACCTGTCATCCAAATCCGGCGCTGCCGACGCGCTGACCGAACTTGGGCTGAACGTGATGGTTGGCCCCGAAGTCGTCGAACGCTGCCTGGCCCAAGCTGGCATTGGCTTCATGATGGCCCCGATGCACCACCCAGCGATGCGCCACGTTGGCCCGGTCCGCGCCGAACTTGGCACACGCACCATCTTCAACATCCTTGGCCCCCTGACCAATCCCGCTGGCGTCAAGCGTCAGTTGACCGGCGCGTTCTCTGCTCACCTCATCCGCCCGATGGCCGAAACCCTGCTGGCTTTGGGCAGCGAAAAGGCGTGGCTTGTCCACGGCGGCGACGGCACGGACGAGATTTCCATCGCCGCCCCGACCCAGATTGCCGCACTGGAGGATGGCAAAATCCGCGAATTCACCCTGCACCCCGAAGAAGCGGGCCTGCCCGTTCATCCGTTCGAGGCGATCATGGGCGGCACCCCCGCCGAAAACGCCGTCGCCTTCCGCGCCCTTCTGGATGGCGCATCCGGGGCTTACCGCGACGCCGTCCTACTGAACGCCGCCGCTGCCCTATTGGTGGCCGACCGCGTGAAAACCCTCAAAGAAGGCGTGGCCGTCGCCCGCACCTCGATCGATTCCGGTGCCGCCAAGGCCAAAATCGCCGCCCTCGCCCGCATCACCCACAGCTGACGGTCTGCGCCAAATACTCCGGCCGGCGGCTCGTTTGCTGGCGATAGATTAACCGACCATGAACGAAACCGCCTAACGAACTGATATCACTTACTTTTATTAACCGTCCGCATCTGGACAAAGCGGCCACTTCCCTTCCCTTCACGTTTTGGCTACCACAAACGCATGAGCACCATCCTCGACCGCATCAAAACCTACAAACTTGACGAGATCGCAGCCCGCAAAGCTGCGAAGCCCGTGAATCTTGTCGAAGAAGCCGCGATGACGGCCCCCGCCCCGCGCGGCTTTGCCAAGGCGCTGGCAGAGGCGGCCGTGACCGGCTACGGCCTGATCGCAGAGATCAAGAAAGCCAGCCCCTCCAAAGGCTTGATTCGCGCCGATTTCGACCCGCCAGCCCTGGCCAAAGCCTACGAGGCCGGCGGTGCCACCTGCCTGTCGATCCTGACCGATATCCCGTCGTTTCAGGGTGCCGATGAATTCTTGACGCAGGCCCACCAGGCCACGAAACTGCCCTGCCTCCGCAAGGACTTCATGTACGACACCTATCAGGTCGCAGAGGCGCGCGCTCTGCACGCCGACTGTATCCTGATCATCATGGCCTCCGTCTCTGATACGCAGGCCGCCGAACTAGAGGCCGCCGCGACCCAATATGGCATGGATGTCTTGATCGAGGTCCACGACCGCGCCGAACTTGACCGCGCCACCCGCCTCAAATCCCCGCTGATCGGCATCAACAATCGCAACCTGCAAAACTGTGAAGTGACACTGGAAACCACTCGCCAGCTTGCCCGCCATGTGCCGGAGGGACGCCTGATCATCTCTGAATCCGGGCTGCACACCCCCGCCGATCTGGCCGAGCTTGCCCGTTACGGGGCTCGCTGCTTCCTGATCGGCGAAAGCCTGATGCGGCAGGCCGACGTGACGGCAGCCACCCGTGCCATATTGGCAAAACCCCTGACCTCGCAGGGCGGCGCATGACCCTCAGCCATTTCGATGATCAGGGCAATGCCCACATGGTCGATGTTTCGGGCAAACCTGTAACCTCCCGCATCGCCACCGCCGAAGGTCTGGTTCGCATGTCCGCCGATACGCTGGCCCTGATCACCGAGGGTCGTGCCAAAAAGGGTGATGTTCTGGGGGTCGCCCGCCTTGCCGGGATCATGGCCGCCAAGAAAACCGCCGACCTGATTCCGCTGTGCCACCCTCTGCCGCTGACCCGCGTGGCGCTTGACCTGACGCCCGACGCCACCCTCCCCGGTGTCCGCATCACCGCCACCGTCAAGACGCAAGGCGTGACCGGCGTCGAGATGGAGGCGTTGACCGCCGTCAGCGTCGCCTGTCTGACCGTCTATGACATGCTGAAAGCCGTCCAGAAATCCATGCAGATCGACGGCATCCGCCTGACGCTGAAAGACGGCGGCAAGTCCGGGCTTTACGAGGCGTGACATGATTACCGTCGCCGAAGCACTGGCCAGCTGCCTTGCACTTGTGACCCCGCTGCCCACCGAAACCGTCCCACTGCGCGTCGCGCACGGCCGAATGATGACCGCCCCCGCCGTCGCCCGCCGCGACCAGCCACCCTTCGCAGCATCAGCGATGGATGGTTATGCTGTCGCAGGCTC
>JBDSXE010000218.1:0-10472 GCA_039926325.1 Paracoccaceae bacterium
AGGTCACCGATGCCAGCCAAAATGGCCTCCAGCGTGGCGGCGGCATAACGGTCTCCGGTGGTCTGGCTGCCGGTCAGGGCACGCGCGTAGCGCCGAAGATAGGGCAGGTTGGCGGCAATCGTGGTGGTGGTGTCCTGGCCTTCATTTGTTTGCATAGAAACTGTTCCCTTTTTGCAGTTTTCCCTGGAACCAAACGCAGGCGGTTCGCGTTCGGTTCCGCAGAAAATTGCGAGACAGGAAACAAACGTGTGGCGAAATAGCGCGTAAGACGGCATCAGCATCGGTCAACAAGCGCATATCGATCAGAATCTAAAGCGGATCTATGACAGGGTGCCGGACGAAAAGTTGCCCAACCCGCTCAAGGAATTGCTGGAGCAGCTGGGGCAGAAGAAGGTGGGGGATTGAGATCACCGGGTTCGCCACACCGATCAGGCGAAGATACCACTTTTCGGAGGGATTTCTGCGAACTCATTGCCTTGGATTTCTGCCGCCAGCGTCAGAAACGCCTGATCCGCTTCGGCCCGCTGCGATTTCAACAGGCCCTTTTCAAGAGTGTAGTTGGGCGTATGTGACAGCGCCGCATCGTATAGTTCGATCAGATTGCGCTCTGACTGCCATAGGTTCTGTAGGGAGACTCGACCTTTGCCAGCTGCACGACTGTGGGATTCATTGGTGGGACGACCGGCCCATCTAAGCAGCGTCCGCAATGTAGAAACGGCGCGGCGTCTGCGACGGAGGATCGAACGAACCACGTCCGAAGGTTGTTGCGCCATGAATGACTCCATCTGGTGAAGGCTGGCGTCCATTGCAGGGACAAGTGATTCAAGGAGCGGCTGTTGCATCTGGTGACCTAAATTCTTCAATTCACATACACAACGCCAAGCTGTGTCAGTGGTTCCGGCAAATTCGATCACGACAACTTGTGGTTGTAAATTTGCGACATGTGCAGGGCACAGAGATTTACCGTACGCTGACAACATGGGTCGCTATTTGGAGTTTTTGGCGTAGCGGCCGGACCGTCTTGCCCATCAAATGTTAATCCCGACTTCGATTTTGTCGGCGTCGGATTGATGTGCCATTGCATGTGTGTCGGTCAGCGGCGCGGAGTGCGTTACAGCGCGGGCTTTGTCTGGCGCTTGTCGCGGAAATCTTCGTCAGTCTCTGGTGCGACAGGGCGCGAGGCGGCGATGGCGAGCCGGGCCAGCGCAAAGCCTGCGAGTGCTGCACCCGCAACGAACACGCCGGGATTGCTACGGGCAAAGTTTTGAGTGTCCGCGAGGATATCCGCGACGCTACGCTGGCGCAGGATTTCGGAAGCGTCGGCAACAGCGCTGGCGATCGTCTGAAGAACGCGGCTTTGGACATTGTCTTCGCCCTGATCGGCGGCGGCATCAAGCAGATCACTGGCCAACCGCCGACCGTGTTCGGCGATCAGGTCTTTACCTTCTTCGGCACGCAAGGTCGCTTCGTCGCGGATTGCAGCGCCGACGAGTCTCGCGACTTCGGATATGCCAGATGTGGCTGCATGAATAGCATCGCTGCTGGATGCCCTCATGGCCTCACCACTATTTTCAGCCACCTTGCGGGCGGCATGGTTCAGCGTGTCGGCAGCGTCGTTAAGGTCTTGGTGCGTCATGATCGCCTCGTCGGGGTGGGGCCAGTCAGATGTCGTTTGAATGTAGCGTTGGCGGTATAGCGGACAGAACGCAGTTACTTGCGCGGGGGTTCCGAAACAATCAGCGGTGCTGCGGCAGCTTTTATGGCGTGGCCCGCACGCAAGACCATCAGCATTACGCGCCGCTTTGTTTTGGGGTGTTGCGCGTCGGATGGCCCCGCGTCATCGTCAACCAGAACGTAGTTCAGGGGCAGGATCATGGGCAAGACGGTCATTACATTCATTGGTGCGGGGTCGGCGGTTTTCACCAAGAACATCGCGGGCGATATTCTAAGCAGGCCGGCGTTGGCGGACGCCGAGATTCGGCTGATGGATATAAACCCCGAGCGGCTGGCAGAATCTGAGATCATTGTCGGCAAGCTGGCCCAGACATTGGGCGGCAAGGCGACTGTGAAAACCTATTCCAATCAGCGGCGTGCGCTGGAGGGCACAGATTTCGTCGTCTGCTGTTTTCAGATCGGCGGCTATGACCCCTGCACGATCACCGATTTCGAGGTTCCTAAGCAGTTTGGCCTGCGTCAGACGATTGCCGACACGCTGGGAATCGGTGGCATCATGCGCGGCATCCGCACTGTGCCGCACCTTTGGTCGATCTGCGAGGACATGATGCAGGTCGCGCCGAACGCCATCATGATGCAGTACGTTAACCCAATGGCGATCAACACCTGGGCGATTGCGGCGAAATATCCTGGCATTCGGCAGGTCGGTCTGTGCCACTCGGTTCAGGGCACCGCCGCCGAACTGGCGCGTGATCTGGACGTTCCAATAGGGGAAATCCGCTATCGCGCTGGCGGGATCAACCACATGGCGTTCTATCTGAATTTTGAGCATCGCCAACGGGATGGCTCGTACAAAGACCTGTATCCGGCGCTGAAGGCGGGCTACCGCGAGGGGCGTTTTCCGAAGCCGAGCAGCTGGAATCCGCGCTGCCCCAACAAAGTCCGCTACGAAATGCTGACGCGGTTGGGCTATTTCGTTACCGAGTCCTCTGAGCATTTTGCAGAATATACGCCCTGGTTCATCAAGCGAGATCGGCCTGACCTGATCGAGAGGTTCGGCATTCCGCTGGACGAATATCCGCTGCGCTGCATCGAACAGAATGCCCGATGGAAGAAAGAAGCTGTGGCGCTGAAGTCCGCTGCAACGATCGAGGTCCAAGAGAGCCACGAATATGCCAGCCAGATCGTCAATTCGGTCGTCACGGGCGAACCTTCGGTGATTTATGGCAACCACGGCAATCGCGGGTACATCCCGCAACTGCCCGACGGTTGCGCGGTCGAGGTGCCAACGCTGGTTGACGATATGGGGCTGCAACCCACTGTTGTGACGGGCATTCCGGTGCAGTTGGTCGCGCTGATGCGGACGAATATCAATGTGCAGGAATTGACGGTGCAGGCGCTGTTGACCGAGAATCCCGAGCATATCTATCATGCGGCGATGCTGGACCCACATACCGGGGCAGAGTTGGACCTTGATCAGATTTGGGCGCTGACCCACGATCTGTTGGTGGCGCATGGCGCTTGGTTGCCGGAATGGGCGCGGGTTGATACGCGGAAAGCTGGTTGACCGCGGTGTTGCACTGACCACCTGACTGGTATGTTGCAAAACGGATACGGCGCGGTGAATGCCGCACCGTTTTTCATTGCTGCACTGCAGAATCGGCTTGATAGTAAGCTATGCTCACTATATATCCAGCTTATGAAAAATATGACACCCGGTCTTGGCCTGCTTTTGCATGACGCCTCTCGTGCTGTCCGCAAGAAGTTCGAAGAGCGTTCTGCCGCTTTCGGGCTGTCTTCGGGGCAATGGCGGATGATGGTGAATGTCTGCAAGATGGGCAGCGCCACCCAGACCCGCCTTGCGGACCTTTTGGAAATCGAACCGATTTCGGTTTCGCGCCTGCTGGACCGCATGGAAGAGCAGGGCTGGGTCACCCGAGAGAACGATCCAGCGGATAGGCGGGTCAAATTGATCAAGCCGACGCCCAAGGCGCTGGAGGCGTTCAATCACGTCAAAAGCATCGCTGATGAAGTCTACGCCAATGCATTGATCGGGCTAAGTGTTGAGCAATGTCAGGGCCTTGTGGCCGGGCTTTCTGCTATCGTAACCAATTTGTCCAAAGCCGATATTATCGGCGAAAAGGTATCTGCATGAACGCTGTTTCAAACCCCAAGCCTGCAATTGTCGAAGTTGTCGGCGAATCCGCGCCGCAAGCGAAGCCGGCGGCGGTAGAAGCGCCTTCCGCGCCCAAACCTGCCGCGCCTACGCCAATGCCCGAGGCTGCCAAGCCCAAACGCCGACGTGTCGGGCTGATGCTGGCTTTGCCGGTCGTGTTGTTGGCGGGTGGTGCGGTGTATTGGGTTAATGGCGGTCGCTACGAGTCGACCGACAACGCCAACTTGCATCAGGCCCGGATCAACATTGCCTCGGAAATCGGCGGGCGGGTGGTTTCGGTCAATGTCGTGGACGGCAAGATGGTGACCAAGGGCACCGTGATGTTTCAGGTCGACCCGGAACCGTATCAGCTGGCGCTGACGCAGGCGAACATCGCGGTCGAGGCCGCGCGGTTGCAGGTTGATGGGTTGAAGGGCGCGTATAACGCCGCGGTGGCGCAAGCCAAGCTGGCGACGGATGACGCCAAGTATCAAACCGCAGAATTGGCCCGGCAGGTGGCTTTGTCCGGTCGTGGTGTGGGCACAGGTTCTGCCTTGGACGAGGCGCGCAATACCGAACGGCAGGTTTCGGAACAAGCTTCGCTGGCGGCCATTGTCGTGGCCAATGCGCGGGCAGCACTTGGCGGCGATCCGACCATTGAAACCGACAAGCATCCGACTGTGGCTGCGGCATTGGCCGCGCGGGATCAGGCTGCATACCAGCTGAAACTGACTGAGGTGCGGGCGCCCAGCGACGGTCTGGTCTATCAGGCGACCTCGTTCCAGCCGGGGCAGTTCGTGACGGCAGGGTCGTCGCTGTTTACGTTTCTGGCGGCAGGCGACATCTGGGTTGACGCGAACTTCAAGGAAACCCAGTTGACGACTGTGAAACCGGGGGCCGCGGTGACGGTCACGTTTGACGTGGACACCAGCAAAAAGGTGCCCGGTCATGTCGAGGCGATTGGCGCCGGGACGGGATCGGAGTTTTCTCTGCTGCCTGCACAGAACGCGACTGGCAACTGGGTAAAAGTTACGCAGCGCGTGCCGGTTCGCATTCGTCTGGACAACTTGTCCGATGCCGCGCGGGTCGTCTCTGGAATGAGCGCGTCGGTCGCGGTCAGCACAGGCGCCACGCGCAGTTGGAGCGATCTGGTGCCGTCGTTCCTGTCCGGAAAATAAATCATGGCAGAGCTTGGGCCGAATGGCGAGTTCCCGAACCGCGGGCTGATCACGGTCATGATCATGCTGGCGACGATCATGCAGGTTCTGGACACCACGATTGCCAACGTGGCGCTGCCGTCGATGACGGGCGATCTGGGTGCGTCACAGGATACGATCACCTGGGTGCTGACGTCCTATATAGTTGCGGCGGCGATCATGACTCCGGTGACGGGGTGGCTGGCTGACCAAATCGGCAAGCGCGAGCTGTTTCTGATATCTATCGTGGGCTTTGTAGCTTCGTCGCTGTTGTGCGGTATCGCGTGGAACTTGTCAGCAATGGTGGCATTCCGGGTGTTTCAGGGAATATTCGGCGCGGCGATCGTGCCGTTGTCGCAGACGATCCTGTTGGACATCAACCCACGCGAAAAGGCCGGGTCAGCGATGGCGATGTGGGGTGCGGGCATCATGGTCGGGCCGATCATCGGGCCGACTTTGGGGGGCTGGTTGACCGAAAGCTATAACTGGCGCTGGGTTTTCCTGATCAACTTGCCGGTCGGGATCGTTGCCACGCTGGGGTGCATCGCCTATCTGCCGGGATCGGTACGGCGTATCCGCAGGTTCGATTTCTTTGGCTTTGCAATGCTGTCGATGGCGATCGGTGCGTTGCAGCTGATGCTGGACCGGGGCGGCGAGGTTGACTGGTTCGCCTCGACAGAGATCTGGATTTACCTGTTCCTGACGGTGGTGGGATTCTGGGTGTTTGTTATCCACATCCTTGGCGCCAAGCTGCCGTTCATGGAGCCGGGGATGTTTACGGACCGCAATTTCGTGACTGGTCTGGTGTTCATTTTCATCATCGGGATCATACTGCTGGCTAGCCTTGCACTGTTGCCGCCGATGTTGTCAAAAATCTTCGGCTATCCGACGATCACGACGGGTCTGGTGATGGGGCCGCGCGGGTTTGGCACGATGGCGTCCATGCTGATTGTCGGGCGGCTGGTTCGCACGGTGGATGCACGGATGCTGGTGGTGGCAGGACTGCTGCTGACGGCGAGTTCACTGTATTTCATGACCGGATTTTCGCCGGACATGAGCAGTTGGCCAATTATCTGGACCGGGATTTTGCAGGGGTTGGGGCTGGGACTGGTGTTCGTACCGCTGTCGACGATTGCCTTTGCGACGATTGACGCGAAATACCGGGCGGAAGCGACGTCACTGTTTTCGCTGGTGCGGAACATCGGATCGTCGATCGGAATTTCGGTGGTATCAGTGATGTTGGCGCGGAACATACAGGTGAACCATTCCGAATTGGGCGCGCTGATCAATCCATTCAACCCGATTTTGCAGAACGTGTCTCCTGCTGCGGTGGCGGGCAATGCGACCGCACTTAGCCAGCTTGACGGGTTGGTAAATGTTCAATCAGCGATGATTTCGTATCTGAATGACTTCAAGCTGATGATGGTTGTGACGCTGTGCGCGTTGCCGCTGGCGTTCATATTGCGGAAAGCGCAGCCAACAGCGAAGGGTTCGGCTTCGGCGCCAATGGCGCACGCCGACTAGTTATCGATGGCTTCGGCGGAGTACTTGGCTAAGGCCAACCGGTAGATCTAGAGCAGTCCGCGACCTGAAAGGTTTCGCATCAGGGCGGAGGTGCCGAAGGTCCATTCGGGGGCTTCGGTGGCCAGCCGGACGGTGTTGACGAGGGCACCCAGTTCGGGAGCAGCTATCGTGACGCGGTCGCCGATGTGGTGGGTGAAACCCTGCCCGGGGCCATCGCGGTCCTGCACCGGGGCGAACATTGTGCCGCAGTACAACATGAAACCGTCGGGGTATTGGTGATGTCTGCCGATGGTCTGCGCGACCAGACTTTCAGGATCACGCGAGATTTCCGACATCGACGAGCGGCCTTCGAGGGTGAAGCCATCGCGACCCTCTACTGTCAGGGTGAGTTCCAGAGTTCGGACGTGTTCGATGCCAAAGCCTTCACCAAAGAGGCGGATGAAGGGGCCGATGCTGGCGGCGGCGTTGTTGTCTTTGGCCTTGCCAAGCAGCAAGGCGGAACGCCCCTCTACGTCGCGCAAGTTGACGTCGTTGCCAAGGGTTGCGCCCTTGATTTCGCCCCGGGAGTTTACCGCGAGCACGACCTCTGGTTCTGGGTTGTTCCAGTTGGAGATGGGGTGCAGGCCGACCGACGCGCCGTAACCCACTGATGCCATTGGCGGGGCCGTGGTGAAAACCTCTGCGTCCGGGCCGATACCGACCTCCAGATACTGCGACCACAGGTCTTCGGCTTGCAGCAGGCGTTTCACCTCGGCCGCTTCTGGCGAGCCGGGTTTCAGATTTCGCAGGCTGTCGCCAATCGCGACGGTAACACGTTGGCGGATCGCCTCTGCTCGCGAGGCGTCACCGGCGGCGCGTTCTTCGATCACACGCTCGATCATTGAACGGGCGAAGGTGACGCCGCAGGCTTTGATAGCTTGCAGATCGGCGGGCGACAGAAAGCGGGTCGCCTCAGCTTCAGGTTTGGTCGAGGCGCCTTCGATTTCGGCGAGGGTAGCGATCGGGTTACCAGTCTGGGCGGCAAGATATTCGATCAGGTCAGCGCGTTCCAGAAGGTCGCGCATCGTTGGGGTGTTGCGGCTTGTGATGTCCCAAAGGATGCCGTCGCGCAGATGAGCCAGAACCGGGCCGATACCCTTGCGCCAGATGCGGGTGACAAAGATGCCGTCCGGGGGAAGAGTGATCATGGTGGCCTCCAAATTTTGGCGGATCGTAGCGGTTGGTCGGGCGATGGCAAGGCTTGCGCGCGCCGTTGGGCGCGGTTCGGCGCAACTGCCTCGGGTTGGCGCGGGTGGTTTGTTGGGGGCAGTCCCGTCATTGGCGAAGTGCGGAGGTTTCGCGACAACGGTTTGTCTTGTGCGGCGACTCAGGGGCACGCAACGTGAAATCCGTCACCGTGCGGCGTACAAGATGGCGAAGGTCCACAATCGGGTTGGCCGCGAAATCTGTAATTTGCCGCCAAAAGCGTTCGTTCAACCGGAGGGGGCGGGAATTCACAGGATTATGACAGGCCGTAGGTTGCAATTGTAACAGTCCAGTTGACACGCCTGCCCAGAGACGGAGTAAGTTGTCACATGCTCGGGACCGGGTGTCGCAGAAATGTCATGCGGCAGCTTTAGACCGGCGCCAAGAATGGGGCCGGCAAAACGTGTCCCACGCAGAATCCGTGCGAATGGATCAACACAGGGAGACTATGACGTGACGAAAACAACAAACGTAAGCCGGCGCGGGTTCCTAAAAACCACCGTCGCGGGCGTCGGTGTGCTGGCAGCACCCGCGCTGATCTCTTCCAAGGCACTCGCCTCTTCGGGCGAGCTGAACTTTACCGGCTGGGCTGGCTATCCTGCCTTCAGCGAAAAAGTTTTTCCGGCCTTTACCGCCAAGACCGGCATCAAGGTGAACTTCACCGAGCAGCCGGAACAAGACACCATGCTTGCTCAGGCAAAAGTGGCGTTGGAAGCCGGTGGCATCGACATGATCGAACCTACTATCGACAGCGTCGGGGCGTGGTATTCCAATGGCCTGATCGGCGCTTGGGATGAATCCAAACTGGCGATGAGCAACTATCTGCCGGGTCTGGCTGATGGCAATGCCGGCGAACGTTCGCGCAAAGAGGGCAAGCTGGTCTATGTGCCGTCCAACTGGGGCACAGAGGCGCTGGTCTACAACAAGACAACCGCCAAATTGGGCGAACCGCCGACCTTGGGTGCCCTGTTCGATCCGGCCAACCAAGTCGTCATTCGCCCGAAATCAGCCATCCAGGCGATGGGGCGCTGGCTTGATACCCAACCGGGCAAGCTGCCGCGTCCGTGGATGGACGGCTATACCGACATGGCTGCCATGACCCAACTGTGGGACATCGCGCTGGCAGAATGCGTTAAGGCCAAGGGTAACGTAGTGCAGTTCTGGTCTGGCGAGAACGAAGCCAATGCCGGTTTCGTGGCAAACGGCGCGACCGTCGGACTGTGCTGGGACTCGACCGGCTACAACCTGCGGAATGACGGTTACGGTTATGCCGCCCCGGTCGAAGGTGCCTTCGCCTGGCATCAGGGATTTGTCCTGATGAAAAACGCTGTGAACGTCGATCAGGCGCATGAACTTGCCAAGTGGGTTTCCACCGCCGAAGGTGCTGCGGCTTGGGCCTCGGCATTCTCGGCCAACCCGGTCGGCAAGGGCGGCATCGACCTGATGAACCCCGATGTGTCGACCTATTACAACGCCGCGTTCGACGATGCCAAACTGGCGGCCTTGTGGTGGTGGCCGGATGCGTCCGCGGAATTTATTGCCAAGCGTGGCGAATATTCCGACAAGTACAAAGCGTCCTGATCTCTGTGCAGGACTTTGAACGCGCCGGGTCCGAAAGGGCCCGACGCGTTTATTTTGATCATCCTTGACTGCTTTGGAACAAAAGGTCCGGTGAAACCGACCAAATCCATTGCGAGGTTCGATCAGGCTGCTAATCTGACAAAAAAATAACAAGAACAAACGGGAAGAGGGACGCGTCGATGAGCGCTGGGATCGATCTTGACGATATCTGTTGTGACTTTGGGAATTTCCGGGCCGTCGACCATGTGAATGTCGACATCAAGCCGGGTGAATTCTTTTCGTTTCTGGGGCCGTCAGGTTGCGGTAAGACCACGATTTTGCGGATGATTTCGGGATTTACCGACCCGTCATCGGGCGTCATCCGCATCGGTGGCAAGGACATGAAGGGCCAGCGGCCCAACCAACGGCCAACTGCGCTGATCTTTCAGAACCTCGCGTTGTTCCCGCTGATGCCGATCTGGGAAAACATCGCTTTCGGGTTGGAAGTGCGCGGCGTGGACAAAGCCAAACGCCGGGCACGGGCCGAGGAATTGCTTGACCTCGTCGATCTGAACGGGGCTGCGGACAAGATGGTCAGCCAGCTGTCAGGCGGGCAAAAACAGCGGGTGGCGATTGCACGGGCGCTGGCGGTAGAGCCGTCGGTCATGCTACTGGACGAGCCATTGTCGGCGCTTGATTTGAAGCTGCGCCAGCACATGCGGGCAGAATTGCGTGCGATCCAAAAGCGGACGGGTGTGACGTTCATCTACATTACCCATGATCAGGGCGAGGCTTTGGCCATGTCGGATCGGGTCGGCGTCATGAGCCAAGGCAAATTGCAGCAGGTCGCCAGCCCGCGCGATATCTACAACAATCCGGTCAATGGCTTTGTCGCGTCCTTTGTCGGAGAAAACAACATCCTGACCGGGCAAGTCGGAAATACGGCCGATGGCATGGCCAGCTTTGCCACGCCGATCGGGACGTTCAAGGCACGCTACACCCCGGTCGCCGGGACGACGCCAGTCAAGCTGTATGTTCGCCCGGAACACATCACGCTTTCGATGGTAGCAGGGGTCGAAAACTCGGTTCCGGTCACAGTGGCGGACGTGGCTTTTGAG
>JBDSXE010000219.1:0-5855 GCA_039926325.1 Paracoccaceae bacterium
TCAACAAGTTACGCAACATTTCACGCGTGACACCCTACCCCCACTCCCCCAGCAAAACATTCCGCGTCACCCTTTCAACGGTAGGCTCCCTCTGGATCAGCCCATTCACCCACTCACAAGACCCGGCGTTGAAAACCGCACCCAAACCCCGCCGATATTCCGCCATGCACCCATTCCCCCGCGCAGCGATCCCCAAGGTTTCTTCGTTGATCGCGCCATAAATCACCTGCGCGACCTCCTCCACATCCAACCGCCCGATAAACAAATCCCGATCATGAGGCCCGGTATCGTGGGACAGCGTCGTTGCCGGCGACAGCCCGATAATCTCCAGACTGCCCTGCAACCCGGTCCCCTCCGCCGGAAACGGCAGCCCCCGCGTCATCGTGTAATCTATCCCGTCCACCTCATAGGCAAAGATCTTCGCCGTCGCCCCCAACACGTCGCCATATCCCAGCCCGCTATCCTTCAGCGACCAGTGATCCGGCCGATAAACCGCAAACCCGCCCGATCCGTGCGCCGCACACCTGCTCCACCCCGCATAAACCCCCATCGACCCCGTCAGCCCCAAAGTAGCGACGACAGGTCGGGCGATCTGCGGACTGTCCCAATAGATCGTCCGTCTCTGCGGATCAGGGTGCGGATCGGGCTGCGATTTATAGCAACTCTGCGTCAGCAAATCCTCCGACAGCCGCGTCTGCCAGAAAAAGTTGCCGCCAAACCGCGCCAACTTGCCGCCGCGATCAATCCACACCTCCAGATGATCGCGCATCTCCCACGTCCAGTATTCGTCATGCCCGACGATCAACGCCCGGTCATACCCATCCAAAGCCCCCGGATCGCGGTGCAGATCATGCTGAGTGGTATACTCCAGCGCAATCCCCTGCCCCTCGCACCACATAGCAAACGGCCGCTCGAACGCCGCCCATCCGGAAGACGCGTACTTCTTCGAGACCCCCTTGGCCCGCGCGTATTCCATATGTGGATACCGTGGCCGGGTCAGCAAAGGCGAAGCATGCGGAATGCGCGGCGCATCGGCCGGCCAGCGGACAAACCCCTTGGCCCAAGGCCGCAAGAGGCTGACGTTTGCAGCGAAGTCCGCCCGCCTCGCCCCGGTGATACCCGTGTAATGGTTCGACCCGCCCCAATCGTTGTAAGCGCACCACGTCCCCGTCGCGAGGATCATCAGGATTCGTGCTTTCGTCTGCCCGGGGTCAGGCTTTACGACAAACATATGCTGCGACTGGTGTCCGGGAACTGTCAGAGTGACGATGTAGACGCCGCTTTTCCAATCGCCCGGAATGCCGTGACGGAATGCCAAGGGCCAACCACAGCCATTTACCGAGCAGTCATCAGGCGTTGCAGAAAAGCTGGTCGCAATCTGTGTATCCAAGACCCTTACCGGCAAGATTCCGTCCCGCACGATAGACAGGCTGGCATTTGTAAAATTAGAAATCGCGTGAAGCGTCAGAGTGTCGCCCGGTAGGTAAGATAGCGCACCGGTATAGCCCCACACTTGCGCTCGGGTCGGGTCCAACGAGGCCATTTCATAGTAATGGCCGGTCACGGGGTCGCCGTCATCAAAGGGACCGGCGATGAAATGGTCCTGCAGCGTCATGGCGTCGCTCCGCTAATGGTTCGATTCAACCTGACAGCAGATCGCCAGTGCGGACAACCTTTTCTCCTGCGACATGCGCCAGAGTTTGCCCGCGCAAGCAGGATCGCCAAAGTTCCGTGCGAAACAGCATTCCCGTCACCGGAGCGGTCACAGACATGCAGCGGCGGCTGACCGGGTCCGTCACATGGGCCAGGGTTTGGCCCGCTGTCACTTGATCGCCCGGATGGGCCAGCCATGACACGACACCACCCTGCGGCGCGAAGACATCATCCGCGCCGCCCAATGGAAGATGCACCGCATCGGGATGAGCAGGCCTTTCGATCCAGCCTTTCACTGCACCTATCGCCGACAGAAACGTCATCAGGTTCGCGGCATCTTGTGCGGCGGTCGCATCATCGACATCGAACTGACCGCGATATTCCAGAGTGCTGGAAAAGCATCCGGGTGGAATCGGGTAACGATCACCAAAGCGGGCGCGCAGGTGCAGCCACGGGACGGTGTGCGCTTCGTCAAACGCATTACCACCCGAGACATCCTCGATCAGCGCCAGTTTTGCGCCAACGGAACGGCACAGCAGCTTGGTGATTTCGGGGCGAGCGTTAGACGCGTAAAGGTGCATGACGGCGAAATGGTCGCAATGCAGGTCCAGCACATAATCGGCATCGCACGACCAGTTGAGCAAATCGATCTGCAGTTCCTGAACATCGGTGCGCGGGTCCAGTTCGGCAAGAGCTGCCCGAAAAGCCCGGCGGATGATGTGCAGGTTGTCCACCTCGGACGCCGTCAAACTACTCTCCAGCGCGTCCCCGACCAACTTGGCGAGTTCGGGGTAGGAGCGGTTGAAGTTTTGCAGGCTTTCGGCATCCTGCCGCCCCAGCGGGCGCTGGTGTGTCCACTGCGACAGGCCGATGGGGTTGGCCGCCGGTACGATCAGCACCTCGCCCGTGACGCCACCACAGCTTTCGGCTTGATCCAGCAACGTCATCAGGTGCTGCAACACCAATACACCGGGCATTTCATCGGCATGCAGGCCGGCTTGCAAATAGACTTTTGGTCCGAAACCCGCCACGCCATAGCGATACAGCGTCAGCTCCCGCCGCGTCCCGGCAGAGGCGCCTGTCATGGGGCAGGTTTCGATCCGCATTCAAATTATCCGATCGGCGAATTCGCCTGCGGCCAGATTGATCAGCGCCTGACGATTCCGTCAAGCTTTAGCATTCAGCGGCTTCACACCCAGACTTGATCGGGGTCGGGCAGCGGGATCGCATCAAGCAGTTCGCGGGTATATGCCGCGCTCGGTGCCGCGAAAACCTGGCAGGTCGGGGCGTTTTCGACGATCCTGCCTTGTTGCAGCACCAGAACCCGTGTGCAAAGACGGCGGATCACGCTTAGATCATGGCTGATGAAGCCAAGCGTCAATCCAAGGTCTTTGACCAGCCCCTCCAGCAGGTTCAGCACCTGTGCCTGTGATGAAACGTCAAGGCCCGAGACGATCTCGTCAGCAAGAATGAACTCTGGCCGCAGCGCGATGGCGCGGGCAATGCCGATGCGCTGGCGCTGACCGCCGGACAGTTCGTGGGGATATCGTTGGGCGAAACTGCGCGGTAGACCGACATGGTCCAACGCGTCGGCCACCCGTGCGGGCGAATGGTCCATGCCCTGAACCTGCAACGGCCCCGCAATGATTTTGCCAACGCGGTGACGTGGGTTCAACGAGGACATTGGGTCTTGGAAAATCATCTGAAAGCGGCGGCGAGAGGGTCGCAGGCGGTCCTCGGACAGATAGGTGATATCCTGCCCGTCGAAGTGGATACTGCCGCCAGTCGGCTGCAACAACCGCAGCAAAGCCCGGCCAAGCGTCGATTTTCCAGAGCCGGAGCCACCGACGATGCCAAGGATCTCTCCCTTCGCGATGGTGAAACTAACTCCGTTCAGGATTTCGATGCGCGGTGCGGGCCCAAGAAACGGCTTGCGTGTCAGGTCTGGCAACGACAGATGCAGGTCTTTGACCTCGTACAGATCAGCCATGCCAAGCCTCATCCGCCGCTGCAACCTCTGCCCGCACCGCTGCAATAACCGCATCCGGCACGGGCAGCAGGCTTGCAGCCGGGTCGGTATATTTCGGGGTCGCGGCCAGTAACGCGCGTGAATAGGCGTGTTTGGGGGCATGGAAAAAATCGCGAACGCTTGCGTCTTCGACGACAAGACCGCCATAGAGGATGGTCAGGTTCTGGCAAACTTTCGAGACGACGCCAAGGTCATGGGTCACGAACAGCAACGCTGTATCGTGCCGCGCCTGCATTCCAGCGATCAGCCGCAAAATCTGCTTCTGCACCGTCACGTCCAGCGCGGTTGTCGGTTCGTCTGCGATGATCAGCTTGGGTTCCGCCGCGAAGGCCGAGGCGATCAGGATGCGCTGCCGCATCCCGCCAGACAACTCGTGCGGATAGCTTCGCAGCACACGCTCCGCCCCGTCGATCTGCACCTCCGCCAACAATTCCCGCGCCCTGGCCTCTGCGCGATCGCGCTTCCAGCTCAGTATATCGACCAGCCGATCGGTGATCTGCGGCCCGATGCGGCGCGAGGGGTTAAGCGCCGTCAGCGGGTCTTGCGGAATAAGCGCCGCCAGCCCCCCGATCCGCTTGCGTCGCTGGCCGACTGGCAGGGTCAACAAGTCCACGCCGTCCAGCCAAATTTCGCCTGAAACCACCTCGACCGCTTGTGGCAGCGTTCCCAGAACCGCCTTGCCGATCATCGACTTGCCTGCGCCACTTTCGCCCACCAGCCCGCGCACTTCGCCAGCCTCGACATTAAGTGAGACTGCGCGCAACAGACGCTCGCCTCCTTTCAGACGCAGCGACAGATTGCGGATGGACAGAAAACTCATCGCAGCACCGGGTCAAAGCGGTCCTTCAACCCCTCACCCAACTGGCTGAACGCCAGCACAGTCAGGAACAGGGTGATCAGCGGGAATACCAGTACCCACCACGCCTGATGAATGCTGGTGCGCCCTTCCGCAATCATCCCGCCCCAGGTCGGGTCGTCGGTTGAAATCGACAGGTTCACAAACGACAGGATCGCCTCGACAATCACCGCGATACCCATCTCCAGCGTCAGCAAGACCACGATGGTCGGCAGGACGTTGGGCAGGATTTCCACCAACATCGTGCCGATCCGACCGCGCCCCGCGACTTGAGCGGACGCGACGTAGTCCATCACGCTCTGCCCCATCGCCTCTGCACGGATCACACGGGCAAATCGGGTCCAGTCGATGACGACAATCGCGACAATGATGGAAAACAGGCCAGGTCCAAGCACAGCAATCAGAAGGACCGAGAATAGCACCGGCGGAAAGGCCATCCAGATATCGATCAACCGAGAGATCAGCACATCGACCCAGCCTCGCAGGAACCCCGCCAGCAGACCCAATGTCGCGCCGATCAGGCAGGTCAGCGTTCCGGCGATCAGTGCCACCTGCAGCGCGATCCGGGCGCCAAAGATGATCCGGCTTAGAACATCGCGCCCAAGGCTGTCGGTGCCCAACAAGAACGACCTGTCCGCGCCATGCACCCAGAACGGGGGCAACCGACCAGAGAACAAGTCTTGGGCGAGCGGGTCTTTCGGCGCAATCCACGGCGCGGCGATGGCGATCAGGACAATAAGCAAAAGCCAGCCGCCGGACAGCCACAACCGCGCGCCCGCCCCCCGCCGGACCTGAGAGCGTCCGTCAGCCATGTCGCAGCCTGGGATTCAGCGCGGCATAACACAGGTCCACCAGCAAGTTGACCCCGGTAAAAATCAACGCAAACAGGATCACGATGCCCTGAATCAGCGGCAAATCGCGGTTGATAACCGCATCAATCGCCATGTTCCCAAGTCCCTCATATGAAAACAACCGCTCGATTATCACCGTGCCGCCGATCAGAAAGGTGAACTGCACGCCAACCAAAGTCAGCGTAGGCAGCACCGCGTTAGGCAAAGCTTCGCGCAGGATCACATGGGTTTCGCCATAGCCCTTGGTTCGGGCCAAGGTGACATAATCCAGATGCATGACCTCTTTCAGGCTTTGCTTCAGCAACTGGCTGATGATTGCGGCCAATGGGATCGCCAGCGCCAATGCCGGCATGAACATATGGCTTAGCAGATCGCGCGTCAGATCGAACCGCAGCCGCAAAACGCTTTCCACCAGATAGAAGTTGCTGGTGAACGGCAGGTGCAGCGATGGCGTCACCCGCCCGGA
>JBDSXE010000220.1:0-8132 GCA_039926325.1 Paracoccaceae bacterium
TGACGACATATGGTACGCTCCTGCTGGTCGGTGATCCCGAAGGCGTGGTGGGCAAGGTGGATAGGAGTAGAACCCATGCCCATCGAAAATTTACCCGCTGTTCGCAATTTTCGCCCGCCGTGGAACAAGGGGCGGATCGTCGGTCAAATACGTCCCCTTTTGCCCAAACATGTCTGGTCAATCCGTGTCAGGCTCGAGATGGCCGACAACAGGCGTGACTTTGCCCTATTCAATATGGCCATCGACAACAAATTGCGTGGCTGTGATCTTGTGTGCCTCAGGGTCAACGATGTGTTTGTTGCAGGCCGCGCCAAGGAACGCGCTTCGGTGACCCAGAGCAAGACGCGCAAGCCTGTCCGGTGCGAAATCACCGATAAGACGCGGGTGTCCTTGGAACGTTGGATAGGCGACCCAGAGATGATCGGGTCGGCCTACCTTTGGCCAAGCCGCCTTCACGCCAGCCTTCACCTGTCTACGAGGCAGTACGCGCGGATAATGCGGGACTGGGTCCTTTCGATCGGACTAGAGGCGAGTGCTTATGGCACGCATTCAATGCGTCGCACCAAAATGGCACAGATCTACAAGAAGACCGGCAACTTGCGGGCGGTCCAATTGCTGTTGGGACATACAAAGATGGATAGCACCGTTCGCTACCTTGGCGTTGATCTCGATGATGCCCTGAGTATTTCTGAGGGCATCGATCTCTGAAAAAAGCCGACCGACGCTTACTGCTTAGGTCGGCCCATAGCTGCCGGTTGGCCAAGTGATTTTTGATTGACATCAAATTATCGAAGCGGCCGTCGGGACCTGCCCTGGCACTTTTCGGGCATTGCCGCGTGTTAAGGTGACCAGCGCGGACTTCCGCGTCGAAGCTGGTCGGTCCTCGTTCGTCCGCTACCCTCTGACCACGTTTCGGTCCGAGGGTTGTCCGCGCTTTCCATTCACTTCCGCTCATTCCGGCAAATAATTGGTTGACCAGCTGTTGCCTGCATCTCTGGCGGCAATCATGGCGTCGATCTGATCTGCCTTGTAGCCAATGCCCGACAGGATGCTGCGCGTATGGGCACCGTATTTTGGTGCGTGTCTAGGTATGGTGATAGGCGCGATTTGCGGGCGCACTGCGTTGGGGGCAACAAGGTCAACCCAGCGACCCATCGGGTGCACATCGTGGCGGACAGCGCGGTACGTGGCTTGGCTGATGTCGATATCGCCCGCGCTGTCCATTTGCAGCAAGGCGTCGCGGTTGCTTTGCAACGATCCCAGAGGCACCACGGTGGCCGAAGTACCGTTGAACCGTGCGGTCCAATGGGCAATGGGGTGGTCGGCCAGAGCAGCGGCGAGGGCCTCGGCCAGCTTTGTGTCGTCCAACTTTGCCAAGTCTGCCAGCTCCACCACGCGGGTAAGCGCGGTGCGGCACTCGGTTGGTGCTGCGAAGAACATCCAGCCATCGGCGGCCTGATAGCAATGATAGAACGGTCCCCAGCCACGCACCTCGCGCCCCGAGGGTTCGTCAAAGGGCGGACGGTTCGGGTAGTCATACATGAACTGGGCCTGAATCATCTCGCCACAGGCGGCCAGCGCAGCCCTTGCGATCCCGCCTTTTCCAGTCATCTTTAACCGCTCCAGCGCGGCACCCAAGGCCACGCAGGCGCAATAGCCGGTCAGCACGTCGATCGTGCCGAAATGGGCGTGTTCCTCGGGCGTGTCGGGGCTGCCGCCAAAGCGGGTCATGACGCCGGTGGCCGCTTGGGCGAGGTCGTCATAGCCGAGGTGGTCGGATTTTGGGCCAGGATTCGGCCCACCGAAGGCATCCAGTTGCACGAGGATCAGACGGGGATTTTCAGCCGTCAGGCGTTCCGCACCAAGCCCCAAGGCAAGGCGCTGTTCATCGGTGCCATTCAGCGTGATCACATCCGCCACTGCGATCAGCTTGGTCAGCGCCTGCTGGCCCACCTCGGTCTTCAGGTTCAACAGCAGGCTTTCCTTGCCGCGATGGGCATGCAGGCCAAAGACCACGGCATTCCACGGGTCAACTGAGGGCGTCACCGGCTGCACCGAGGTCACCTTTGCACCAAACCGCGCCAAGGTTGACCCAATGGTCGGCCCGGCGATGACGTTGGTCAGGTCCAGAACCCGCAAGCCCTGCAACCAGCCTTGGCCGCTGAGTGTTGCCGGGGCTGCACGCGGCACTTCCAGCAAGATCGCTGCCAACCGGGGCCTTGCTTCATCCGCCACCGGACCGGGTGTTTTGGCCATGACGCCCGCATCCCCAACCAGCCATGCCAGATTGCCGATCTGACGCATCGGCCCGTGCCTTGGGTCATCGACAGTCAACACCAGCCCCGAGGCCAAGGCATGTGGATCGGCCAGCCATTCGCGGGTGCTGCGCTGCGCCGTGGCCGGGGCTTTGGCGGCCCCGAACAGCGCCTCCCACTCCCACGAGGGCCGGGTCAGGAACGCCGCCTGGATTGCGGCGCCAACCCGGGCGCGGTCCTTGGCGCCGACCGGATAATTGCGCATCGCCCATTCGGCGGGCCAATCCTTCTGGTCCAGATAGGCGTCAAAATCCGGCAAGGTGGCTTCAAGATCCTGCAGGCCCAGAACCCGCAACACCCGGCGCGGGTGCATCACAATGCTGCACGACACCACATAAAACCCACGCCCATCTGCACAGCGGTAGGTGCGATAGAACGGGTCAAGGAATTCGCTGAGTTCAGCATAGCTGAGGTTCATCGGCAGGCCCGCCGCCTCGCGCCGCTCCAACTCCACCTCGCGCGGGGATTTGTAGCGTTCGGGGTAATCCTGCACCTGCTCGCTGTTGTAAGCGAGACCCTCGAACAGGGCCGAGGCCAGCGGCACCTCGATATGATCGCCGCCCTTGCCCAAAGCGAAGAGCACCGACATCGCGCCAAAAGCCGCCCCATAGGCCGAGGCCAGGCCCAGCGGCGTGAAGGACGGATTGATCCCCATCAGCCTGCGGTTAAGGCCCATATCAGTGAACTGGCCGGTGCGTGCGGCGATGACCGCCTCCCATGCCGCCACCCCGGCAAGGTCAGGGTCGGTCGAGGCAAATCCCGGCAGCGACAGCGACACGATGCCGGGGTTGGCCGCGCGCAAGGCCTCTGGCCCCAGACCCAGCCGCGCCATGACGCTGGGGCGGAAGTTGTCGATCACCACGTCAGACCTTGCGGCAAGATCCAGCGCCGTTTGCCGCCCGGCGTCGGTTTTCAGGTCCAGAGTCAGGGCGGTCTTGCCGCGTGACAGCATGTCAAAGCAGGGGTCCTGCCACTTTGGTCCGCCCGGCGGATCAATTCGGATCACCTCGGCCCCCAGATCTGCCAGCATCATGCCCACAAGCGGTCCGGCGAGGTAGTGCCCGAAATCAAGCACGCGGATGTGGGAAAGCGGACTGTTCATGCGGGCACCTCTGATTGCTGCCCAAGACTATCGCTTGCCGCAGTGTCCGCATTGCCGGATACTGCCAAATATGCCACCGATCCTGCCAAGCCTGACGGTCAACATCCTGCTGTTCGAAACATTCTCGAACATGCTGCTGGCATGCCTTTTGGAACCCCTCCGCGTGGTGCGCGATGAGGTTGCGGCAGACATCCGCTGGACGATCCTGACCCATACCGACGCCCCAACCCTCAGTTCCAGCGGACTGCGGATCACGCCCGACACGGCCCGCGCCAAGGCCAAGCCCTGCGACATGCTGATCGTGATCGGCGGCGATAACTTCCGAGCTGATGCCCGCGATTCCGGCCTGCGGCAAAGTCTGAACCTGACCAAGACAGCAGAAACGGTGATTGCCGCCGATACCGGCACCTGGCTCTTGGCGGCAGCGGGCTATCTGGACGGTCGCCGCGCCACGCTGCATTGGCAGTTGCTGGTGGAATTCGCCGAAGCCTTCCCCAAAGTGCGGGTCCTGCCCGACCGCTATGTGCAGCATGGCCCCTTTCTGACCTGCGGCGGGGCGTCGACTGCGCTGGACCTGATCCTCGCGCAGATTTCGCAACGCTTCGGCCAAACCGCCAAATTCGACGCCGCAGCAATGTTCCTGCACGACCTTGCCCGGCCCGTCATTGCACCCGAGGCCGATTTGTCGCCTCACAGGGGGCTGGCCCTGCGTAAAGCCCTGACGTTGATGGCCGCAAACCTTGAACGACCGCTGTCCCTGCAGGAACTGGCTCTGCAATCCGGTATCACTCTGCGCAGCATGGCACGGCTGTTCGAAGCTCAAGTCGGCATGCCTCCGGGACGGTACTACCAGCACCTGCGGCTGGCCCGCGCCAAAGACCTCTCCACCCACACTGGATTGCCTTTAAGCCAGATCGCCCTGCGCTGCGGCTTTTCAGGCGCGTCGTCCTTGTCGCGAGCATTTTTACAATCTCATGGAACTGCCCTCGGGGCGGCAACCAGGCCAAGGCACTAGTAAAGCTTCGGAGACCAGGCTGTATGATAAGCCCTAAAGATGGATGCGTTCGCGGAGCGCGATTTAGCCAGCCAACCATATGAAACGCGGCGAATGCGCCCGATGCTTTGACCGGACTTGGAAGTTGTTGTTCGGGGCAACCAGAATTCTCAATCAGGCCGGAGCCTTCGAAGCATCCACGACAGGATTGGGATCGTTAGTCCAGGGTCGGCCCAAAATTTCCCGACGCCGATCTTACTTTGCGGGTTGAACCTGACTGCAGTTGGGCAACGTTGCGAAATCGGCAACCGCGACCGACCGCTTCACAGAGATATTGAGTAGCACTTTAGGCATGTGCGCACGTCAGCTTTCCGCCCTTTCAGTCGATCTCCAGGGCATCGACGTGCTCGGCCCGTCGCGGCCATTCAACGTCCCCACAGCCTCTTTGGCCTGCCCAGCAAAAGCTGCCCTTCGAATTGACGTTTTTTGCGCCACAACCGCTTCCGCAATCGATCCAGACTTGCAAGCTACAGTAGAAACAAGCCCGCAACTTAAACTTCAGAAAAAGTCTTCATTCTGCGACGAAGTTTAAATGGCCAAAAACTGGCGCGTTCTGCGCCAATCGCTTAATCCCAGGGCAACTTGATCTAGCCCATCTTGAAGCCGCACCGTCACCCCACCACCAACGCCCATCCGAATATGGTTTGGCAGATCGTAGGCACTGCCCGGCAACAGGAAGGTGCGATAGGGCGGAGCAAGAAGCTGGCGGGCGAAGGCGTCGCTGTCAAGGCCTTCGGGCAGTCGGGCAAGGCCGATCAGCCCGGCTTTCGGCGCAGCCCAAGACAGCAGATCTTGCCGGGCCAGCCAGACGTTCATTTGCGCCAGATTGGCCGCACCTTCGCTGCGCGCGCGGGTCAGCGCTGTCGCGTAGCGGGCGGGCCGCAGGGCGATTTCGGCGATCACTTCACCCATTATATTCATGATTTCACTAGAGTTTTCGCGCAAGATCAGCGTGTCACGCATATGCTCTGCGTCGGGGCAGATAATCCATCCGGTGCGCAGGCCCTGCAATCCCAACGCCTTGCTGACCGATCCGGTGGTGATGCCGCGCGCGTAAAGCCCGGCGACGGAGGGCGCGCGGGGGCCTGCCCATTCCAATCCGGCGTAGACCTCGTCCACCAACAGCCACGCACCGACGCGGTCGGCAATGGCGACGGCTTCGGCGAGATCGGTGGCGCTCATCAGATCGCCAGTGGGGTTGTTCGGGTTGGTCAGAAAGATCATCTTTGTGCCGGGGGTGACGGCTGCCGCAAGTCGATCCAGCGGCAAACGCCAGCCATCGGATTCAGCACGCGCGACTTTGACGATCTCGGCACCTTTGGCCTTGGCCAGCACCTCGGCTTGCGGCCAACCGGGGGTTTCCATCACGATCCGCTCGCCGGGTTGCAAAAGCTGCATGATCGACAGGTAATTGGCTTCGGCAGCACCAGCGGTGATCAGCACATCGGCGGGGGTGCAGATGCCGGTCAGGCCTGCCTGCGCCAAGACATGATTACGTAATTCGGGCAGGCCGCGAAAGTCGCGGCCGTTCCAGTCGAGCGATTGGTTTGGGTCCAGATCGGCCAGATAGTCGCCCAGTTTCGGCGAGGCAGACAGCGAGAACCCGACGATAGTTTCAGGTGCGGCATCGGTCGTCTCAAGCAGATATTCAAAAAGGGTGTGGATCTTGACTTTCAACCGGGCTCTCCACTTCATCTCGGCAGGGGGTGGCGCGATGATGGATCAGATTTTGCTTAAGGGGAAACCCATTCGGCTGGCGGTGCTCGATTATGGACTGTTCAGGGTTCATTCAGGCCCGCGCGATGTGGGCATTTGCGGCTTTGTCCTTCAGACCGATGCGGAGGAAGTGGTACTGATCGACACCGGGTTTCCGGCGAAATATGTGGCGGATGCGACGGCTGCTGCGTTGGAGGATAGTCTTGGCACTTTTGGCCGGGTGTTAAGCATCACGCCGAAAAATACCCCCGAGGCCCAACTGGCCAAGCTGGGGCTGTCAAAGGCTGATGTCACATTGATGATCCAAAGCCACACACATATTGATCATGTGGGTCACATGGACGGCTTTCCCGGCGTGCCAATTCTGATTGCCAAGGCCGAGCGGGTTTTGCCGCGTCCGCTGTATTGGTCGGGCAAGCAGGCGATGGAGTGGCCTGCGCGCGAGTATCATCTGGTGACGCAGGATTTCAGTTTGACGACAGGATTTGAGGTGTTGTCATGCCCCGGTCACGCGCCGGGTCAGTTGGCATTTATGGTCAGATTGCCCGACACGGGTTGGGTGCTGCTGACCTCGGATGCGATAAGCCGCGCGGCAGAGATTGACGAGGGTTTCGCGGGCTCTTGGGATGTGTCGCTGGCCATTCACCACGGCGCGCGGATCATGAATCTGGCGCGGCAGCGCGATGCGCTTGTGATCTATGGCCACAGCCCGCAGCAATGGCCAACTTTGCGCAAAGCCCCCGAATGGTTTACCTAACGTCACGACCCTGATTGAGAATGATCACATTGCCGCTGCAAATATCCCCGGCGGGTGAAATCAGAAACCCTACCCACTCAGCAACCTCAGCAGGTCGCATCGCATGGCCATGCGGCATCGCGGCGATGGCGCGGGCCAGCACATCTTCTGTCAGCACCTTGAACAGCGGTGTCTCGGTCATCGCGGGAGCGAGCGAGTTCACCGCGATCTTGTCGCGGGCATAACGCCGCGCCAGATCCTTGGTCAGCGTGTCCAGTGCCGCCTTTGAGGCGCGGTAATGCGGCGGATCAAAAACGTCAAAATTATAGGCGCCATTCGAGCTGATGTTGACGATTTTGCGAACACCCTCCCGGCCTTGCATCAGCTTGATCGCAGCCTGACAGCAATGAAATGCCCCGGAAAAGTTGATCGACATTTGCCGATCCAACTCTTTCGCCGGAATCTCGGGAAAGTTGGACATAAAGCAGGTGCCAGCATTGTTCACCAACGAGTCAATGCCACCATGCTCTTGTGCAATCCGCGCGAATGTCGCCGCGATTGCGTCCGCATCGGTCAGATCGGTGACATGGCCAGCAAACCCCTTACAAGCCATGTTTTCCAAGCCCTCCGCGTCAATATCCAAGCCCTCCACATGCATGCCATCCGCAAGCAGCCGCGCGCTGATTGCCCGCCCCAGACCGCCTGCTGCACCCGTCACTATGGCAATTTTTGTCATATTCTACCGTCCTGCTTTAGAGTTCCCACCGTTTACCTGATTCATCACGAGCATGGCAGTTTGCGCAAGATGCAGATGAATATCGGAAAACCCAACTGCGCACCCATATCCGACTACAACAAGTACGCTACCGTCGCTCATTCGACAGCAACGAGCCCATTCTGCTGCATCGAACGACAGGTCTGCACGAATGGCCGCTATGTTGAAGCGCAGCGAATGCAGCGCGGTGTAAGCGTACGGCAGCTTCCCGCCCATAACGACAGATCACTCTACCTTGTGCTGCTAGGTGTCATATGCCGAAAATGCTGCTTTCTCCGTGCCCTGCAGAATGTGGACCAGCAAGCTGCAGGTTCACTTTTGAGCCGCACCGCCTAACTCACAAAGGCGAAATCCGTTGTCGCGTGCCATGATATCGAGGTGCAGATGGTCGTCATGCGACGTGTTTGACCCGGGCCCAAGGACGGTCGAGAAAT
>JBDSXE010000221.1:0-28214 GCA_039926325.1 Paracoccaceae bacterium
TTGTGACGTTGCAAACCATTGTGAAGCATCTGCACAAATGTGCAGGACTGCCGCCTTAGTGTCAGAATCAGCAAGCAATACAACTTATGGCAGTTTATTCTTGATTTGCTGAACTTTGTCATACTTAGGGGACTCAACATGGACAATATCCGGTTCGATCTTTCTGACTTTCATCACCACGGTCGGGCGTTCTACGAATTTCTTGCGCTTCGCAAACAGGTTTTCGTAGATCAGCTGAAGTGGGATGTGCCGCACAACGACACGGTGGAGATGGACCAATACGACACACCACTCGCCCATTATTCGCTGGTTCTGCGCGACGGTGTTGTCGTTGGTGGCGCGCGAACGATGGCGACCACTTCGGTCTGGGGTGAGCACACCTATATGCTGCGCGACGCCTGGTCCGGCAAACTGCAACATATTCCGCGCCATGTGATGTCGGTCGAAATCGCCTCGCCGCTGGTATGGGAATGCACCCGGCTGGTGATTTCGGACACGCTGACCTTGCACGCTGACCGCAGCGAATGCCTGCGGCTGGTCGTTGATGGTCTGGTGGAGATGGCGCGTGCGAATGGTGCCACGTCTATGATCAGCCTGTCGCCGTTGCCGTTCCTGCGGGCTATGCGTCAGCAGGGTTACGAAGTGAGTTTGCTGGGGGACGCCTATCGCAACGGCGAGGACAATCGGCAATACGGCGTGATGAAAATGCCGACAGAGTATTCGACGGCACGTCGGATTGAGATGGCGGCGCCTTCGGCGCTGGCTGCGCGCCTGTCGCAAAAAAGCATCGAGCGGATCGAAGTGGCGCAGGCCGCCGCGTTTGCACCCCAAAGGCACGAGGTGGCAGCCTGACTTGCGATCTGCGCGGATTTGCGGAGGCCGCCAGCGGTGGTTTCCGATTGTCGAACATTGACCACGGGAAATTGGCTCGGCAAAGTCCGGGCAAGAGGTGCCTATGAAACTGATACATCCCGAACATGCGGCCCCAGCCGATTCCGCAGACCGCAAGGCCGTGCGTCCAGTGGTCTGCTATCCGGTCGAAGGTCTGCCACAGCCCGACCTTGGGCGATACCGGGCGGCACGAGAGGGTTGGCAACTGGTGGCTACGGTCCGCGTTCCGCCGCGAGAGGCCATGTGTTTCGACGTGCCTGCCGGGCATTTCTTTCGGATCAGCTGCATCGAGGGGCCACAAGTCGGCGATCTGAACCTGTGGAATGCTGACGACCTGTCGGAGCGGTTCTTTTCGGGAAAAACTCGCGCCTTGCATGGCACGCATTTGTCCAGCGGCGACCGGATGTGGTCAAGTCTGCCGCATCTGCGGGCGATGGCCACGATCACCGAGGATACGCTGGACTGGTACGGGTTCGATGGGTTTGGCGGCGGAGTGCATGACGTGATCGGTACGCGCTGCGACCCCTATACGCACAACCTGCTGTCCGGCGGCCAGTATCACCATTGCTGCCATTCCAACCTGTCGCGGGCTTTGGCACAGCGGACAGGAATGACGGTGCAGGCGGCAGAATGGCATGTGCATGATGTGCTGAACGTGTTCATGTGTACCGGATTTACCCGCGACACCGGGCAATATTTCATGAAGGCTTCGCCAGTGCGGCCCGGGGATTTCATTGAGTTTTTTGCAGAAATTGATCTGTTGGGGGCATTGTCGGCCTGTCCGGGCGGGGATTGTTCGTCAGAGCATTCTTCGGACGAAGCGGTGTGCCACCCGCTGCTGGTCGAGGTGTTCCGGCCCTTGGCGGCTCCTGCCGGTTGGGTGACCGCGCCCCGCAATGGCTATGACCGCAGTCACGGGGTGTGACGCTGGCAGCGTTCGGAGGCGCTGGAAGGCCGACGACATCCACGAGCGTAATATGGTTCAGCAGTAATGTTCGACCGAGGCGGTCTGATCGGGGCCGTAGCGGTTGCCGAATGCCCAGCCGACGGGCAGGATGCGGGCGATCTCAGCGCGATCTTGTGGCGTCAGGGTGATGTCGGCGGCACTGGCCCAATCGGCCAGATTTTGGGCGGTGCGGGTGCCGGGGATCGGGATAAGGTGCTGTCCCTGATCCAATATCCACGCCAGCGCCAAGGCCGGAGGTGTCACGTCGCGCTGGGCGGCATAGGCACGGAAGGCGTTCAGCGGCGTCAGGTTCATCGTCCATTCCGGGTCTTGAAAACGTGGAATGGACAGACGAAAATCACCGGTGGCAAAGGTTTTGGGGTCGGGGATGTCGCGACCGAACATGGCGCGGCCAAGCGGCGAGAACGGGACGAAGGCGGTGCCAAGTTCGGCGCAGGTCTGGATCAGGCCAAGTTCGGGCAGGCGGGTCCACAGCGAATATTCGCTTTGGACGGCCATGCAGTGCCGGACCGCATGGGCGCGGCGCAGGGTGGTGGGGGCGATTTCCGACATGCCGTAGCCGCCGATCAACCCCTCGTCGATCATGCGGCCAAGGGTTTCGACGACCTCTTCGACCGGACGGGCGGCTTCGCGGCGGTGGATGTAGAACAGTTCGACATGATCGCGGCCCATGCGTTTGAGGGACTTGGTAAGCTCCTCGCGCAGATGGGGTTCGGAATTGTCAAAGCGGCGCACTGGATGGCTGACGATGGTCGCCTTGGTGGCGACGACCACATCGGGTTTGCGAGTGGTCAGCCATTTGCCGATGATGGTTTCGGAAACGCCCATGCCGTAGATGTTTGCCGTATCAAGGAAGTTGATGCCGTGATCGTAGGCGGCATCAAGGCAACGTAGGCTGGTTTGTTCGTCAGTGGGGCCAAATATGCCACCGAAGGACATGCAGCCAAGGCCGATGGCAGAGACTTTGGGGCCGTTGGCCCCGAGTTGGCGGTATTTCATGCGGTTCTCATGTAATGCAGGCCCTGAAACCGGGCGCGCAGGGCGGCGGTGCGGGGGGCGATGGATTCTGGGGCGTTGGAGCGTAGCGCCTCTGCGATCAGGGCGGCTAACGCGGGGGCGTCGGCAGGTGTTACGCCACGTCGGACAAGCTCTGGCGTGCCGATCCGCAGGCCGTTCAGATCGCCCGCGACTTCGGGAATGGGCAGGCCAATGCCGCAGGCCAGAAAGCCCGCTTTACGAAGGGTTTTCGACGCGGCCTGACCCCCGCCGAACGCTGCAGCCCTGATCGCGAACTGGTGGCTTTGCGTGGTGCCTTGGTCGGTCTCGTAAATCGGAAGTCCAAGGGATTTCAAGGCGTTTACAAGGGCTTGGGCGAGGTCGATCATGGCCACGGCGTAAGGTTTGCCGTGGTCGCGCCAGTCGAGCAGGGTGATGGCAAGGGCTGCGGATTTGGCGGCGTCGAAATTGGCGGTAAGACCGGGGTAGGCGATGGCGTCAAGGCGTTCGGCAATGGCCGCATCGTTGGTGACGATCAGGCCGCCAGCGGGGCCGCCCAAGGATTTATACGTGCTCATCGTCATCAGATGCGCGCCTTGGTGCAACGGGTTCGGCCATGCGCCGCCTGCGATGATGCCGCATTGATGGGCGGCGTCGAACAGCAGTTTCGCACCAACCTCGTCCGCGATGGCGCGCGCTTCGGCGACGGGATGGGGGAACAGGTTCAGGCTGGAGCCGAGGGTGATGATCTTGGGCTGCATGCGATGCGCGAGCGCGCGAAGGGCCGCGATGTCGATGGTATAGCCGTCGGCGTTGACGGGGGCGTTGTGGGTGGTCAAGCCATACAGCCCGGCGCAACCGCCTGCGTGGTGGGTGATATGGCCGCCGATGGCGGGGGGCGGGGCGATGATGTGATCGCCGGGTTTTGCCAACGCCATGAAGCCGTAGAGGTTGGCCAAGGCCCCGGAACCGACGCGGATTTCGGCGTATTTCGACTGGAAAACCTCGGCTGCGAGTTCGGCGGCGATTACTTCGATTTCCTCGATCGCCTCTAGCCCCATCTCATATTTGTCACCGGGATAGCCGAGGCTAGGGCGCGACCCCAGACCGCGCGACAGGGCGGCTTCGGCGCGGGGGTTCATGACGTTGGTGGCGGGGTTGAGGTTAAAGCAATCGCGGTCGTGGATCTGGCTGTTGGTTTGAATCAACTGCTCGATCCGGGCGTCAACTGTGGCAGAGGGGGCGGCTGCATTGGCTGCAAGGCGCTGAATCAGAGCCTCGGCGTGGGCGGGAACCCAAGGGCGGTGAGCGAGGTTGGGCATCGGACACTCCGGCATTTGGCGCAGTGAAGCAGAGCCAAGCATCGGGGGCAACCGGGGTTTTTAGGTAAAAGATCAGGTGGCGATTGACCTGCGGAAAGGTTTGGGGCGCATTACACGACCCAAGCCGAAGATTATTGCCAGCACCACAAGATAGACCACAAGTTCCATCGCCGTGGGACGATCCATGTAGCCGATCAATGTGTGCAGGACGCGGCCGACCACGCTGTCTTCGGACAGGATGCGCGACGAATTCCAGACCGTCTGGTCAAGTGCGGTGACTTTGCCCGCGCTTTCCAGAAAGGCGACGCTTTGCGCGGCCATCCCTGCGGCGAGGAAGGCGATCAGCGCGCTGGTTACGGCGAACAGGTGACGCAGGGGGATGTGGACCAAGCCGATGTAGGTCAGCACGGTGAAGGCGGCACCAAGTGCCAAGCCACCAAAGCCGCCGAGCAACAGTTGTGCCGCGGATTCGTGGCCGGAGACGACGATGCCGTATAGGAACAAGACGACCTCTGCCCCTTCGCGCAGGACGGCGACTCCGACCACTACGGCAAGCGCGCCGACGCCCTTGACGCCGGTGGCGACGTCGCGGCCTGCGGCCTTCATATCGGCGGCGAGTTCGCGGCCGTGGCGAGCCATCCAGATGTTATGCCAACCCAGCATCAGCACGGCGAGGCCAAGGATTGTGGCGTTGAACAACTCCTGTCCCATGCCTTGGAATGCCGAGGATACCGCGCCGGTGAAGATGGCCAGAACGCAACTGCCCAGCACGCCCGCCAGCACGCCACCGATGATCCAGCGCATGGCGCCGGGCACGCCTTTGGTCACGGCGAGGGCGATGCCGATGATCAGCCCAGCCTCGATAATTTCACGGAACACGATGATGAGTGCTGCCAGCATGTTATGCCACCCGCCTTTTTGTTCAGTTATTCGGCGGTGATATGGCCGAAAATGGTATCTTCTTTGTATTCGTTGACGAACAGGTACGTCCCTGCGTCTTGAGCGCGCACGTTGATCAGGATGTCTTCGCCAGCCGCGACGACCTTTTCGATCTTGAGGTCTTTCGCCTCGATCTCTGCTACGGCGGCGGATTTGTTGTGAACCAGCACGGTGAACGCAGCACCTGCCGGAACCTTGACCTCGGCGGGTTCAAAGGCGGTATCGGTCAACGTGATTTCAAGTTGGGTGTCAGCGCGAACCGGAGCAGAAAGCGCAAGGGCGGTCAAAGCGACGCCAGCAAGCAAAGGAAATTTAGCGGGATTCATCATCCGTCTCCGGGGTTTTGGACATTGTTGGCTGAGCCCTATGGGAGGGGTTGGCTATAGGTGACTAAAAGCATAGGTTAATGGCAGGTGCAAATAAATTCTTTGTGTCGCTATGATTTAGATACGTTCTAAGTCAGGTGTTCTAGGCGAATGCAGCCTCCAGCGCCAATTCGACCATTGCGCCAAAGCTGGTTTCGCGTTGATCGGCGGGAAGGGCTTCGTCGGTCAGGATATGATCGCTGATCGTCAGGATTGCCAAGGCGCGGCGCTGGTAGCGAGCGGCGAGGATGTAAAGCTCTGCCGCCTCCATCTCGACACACAGGGTGCCGTGGCGTTGCAGTTGGTCGGTCAGATCCTGACGTTCATCGTAGAAGGTATCAGAGGAGTAGATGCCGCCGACATGGACCGGAACGCCGATTTTCTGCGCGGCAGTGTGCGCGGCGGTCAACAGGGCGAAATCGGCACAGGGGGCGAAGTTCAGTTCGCGGAAGATAGAGCGCGAGGGGGTGCCGTTGGTGCTGGCGGTCTGGGCCAGCACAATGTCGCGGATCTTGACGTGGTGCTGCAGCGCACCTGCCGACCCGATACGGATCAGGGTCTGTGCGCCATAGTCGCGGATCAGTTCGTTGGCGTAGATCGAGAGGGATGGCATACCCATGCCGCTGCCGTGGATGGTGACTTTGTGGCCGTGCCAGGTGCCGGTATAGCCGAGCATCCCGCGCACCTCGTTCACCAGCACCGGATTTTCAAGGTATTTCTGCGCGGCCCAACGGGCGCGGTAGGGGTCGCCGGGAAGCAGGACAGTTTCTGCGATGTCGCCGGGTTTCGCGCCGATGTGGAAGGTCATGGAATGCTCCTATTTGGGCGCAGGCTATGGCATCGGCGGCCGAGGTGGAAGAGGGTGGGATATTGCTGCGGTGCAGCGAAAAGTGCTGCGATGGGGCCAGATTAACGACTTGAAATAGGCGGAATGTTGCTTACAATCCTGCAACTAAGGTAAATCATTTTGAGGAGTATTTGATGTTTTCGAGAACTGCGATTCGTATGACTGCAGCCGCCGTACTGCTAGCAGCCTCTGCGCTGACAGCCGCCGCGACAGATCGCAATGTGACGATCCACAACGGCACGGGCGTCACGATCTATCGATTTTACAGCACCAATTCCGGCGCATCCAAATGGGGCGGCGATGTCATGGGCGACAGCACTTTGCCCGATGGGTCCGCCATGAACCTGAATTTCGACAATAAATACAATTACTGCAATTTCGATTTCCGCGCCGAGTTTTCGGATGGATCTGTGCTGGAAAAAGACCACGTCAACGTCTGCGAAATTGGCGACTATTACTACACCGAATAGCGCGTTTGCGATGGGCTGACGGGCGTGCCATGAGTGTGGCATGACCGCGCCTGTTGCCGTTCCGCTGTGGCTGTTCTTGCTGATCATCGCGTTCGCGGTGACAAGTTTCGCATCAAACTTTCTGTTCCCCTCGGTCCGCTGGTTTTTCCGCAAGCGGATGGAGCGGGCGCTGGCGCGGCTGAATGCGCGGCTGGACCGCCCTATCGACATGTTCAAACTGGCAGAGCGGCAGGACCGGATCGCGCGGCTGGTCTACGACGTGCGTGTGCTGGAAGCAGTCAGCGAACATGCGGCCGAAAACGGCATTCCGGGCTCAGTCGCGTTTGAGCAAGCGCGGCGGTATGCGCGCGAAAGTGTGCCGGGGTTTTCGACGACGCTGTATTTCGGCGTCGCGATCCGCCTGGCGCGCTGGTTCAGCCGGGCTTTGTACCGGGTGAGATTTGGCCGGATCGACGTGGGGTTACGTGGGATCGACCCACGCGCGACGGTGGTGTTCGTGATGAACCACCGCAGCAACATGGATTACGTGCTGGTGACGTGGTTGGTGGCGGGGCGCGCCTCCATCTCTTACGCGGTGGGCGAATGGGCGCGGTTCTGGCCAATGTCGGCGCTGATCCGGGCAATGGGCGCGTATTTCATCCGGCGGAGTTCGCGCAACGCTTTGTATCGGCGGGTGTTGGCGCGGTATGTGCAGATGGCAACGGCAGAGGGGATCACACAGGCCATTTTCCCCGAGGGCGGGCTAAGTCTGGATGGCCGTGTTGGTGCCGCGAAGCTGGGGCTGCTGAGCTATATCATGGCGGGGGATACGGGGCGCGATGTGGTGTTTGTGCCAGTGGGGTTGGCGTATGACAGGGTGCTGGAGGACCGGATCTTGACCGCTGCGGCACAAGCGGGGAACCGGCGGTTTATGGGCAAGCCGTGGTCGATCCTGTGGTTTGCGCTGGCGACGTTGGGGCGGATCGTGTCGGGGCGGTTCAAGGGCTTTGGTACGGCGGCTGCGGCGTTTGGCGAGCCGGTGTCACTGTCGCGGTTTCGGGCGGCGCATCCTGATGGCACGGCAGAACTGCTGGGCGAGCATCTAATGGCGGCGATCGGGCGGGTCGTACCCGTGGTGCCCGTGGCGCTGGTTGCGACCGCGCTGCTTGAGGTGCCCGTGTCGCGGGAAGATCTGGCGGTCATTCTGGCGCGGTTGGTGTTGGAACTTTCGGCGGTTGGGGCGGTTCTGAAGCTGCCGCCGCAGGGGATGACGGCAATGCTGGACGAGGGGCTGTCGCCGTTGATCGCGCGGGGGTTTGTCGGTCGGGATTTGCGGGTGACGGCCAGTGGGCAGCGGATATTGGACTATTATGCGGCGGCGGTTTTGCAGCGTCTGGCCGCTGAAAAGTCGTAGTTCGGGTTTACCAATCAGCGATGATCTAACGCCCAGAATTTGGGATTTCGACAATCTGGCAGGCTTTTGAGCGATTTTCCTCGATTTGGTGCGGCGGCTTCCGGCTTTGTTAGCGGCATCTTATCCCTTGGCCTGTTGAACTCTTTCGCGATGCTGTCAGGTTTGGCCTAAGCATTGCCGATGGTTGCGGAGCAATACTTGGTGAGGTGTTCATGAGTCACGAGTGGATATTCGAGGTTTTGAAAGATCTAACCGCCTATGCCCGCGCGAACGGGCTGCCTGCGCTGGCCGTCAAGGTGGAAGAAGCGTTACAAGTTGCCGAGGTTGAGGTTGCAGACGCGATCCGCAAGGCCGGGGGTGGGGGGCCAACTGGCACGGCGCATTGAGGCGCGGTTCGATGCATTAGGCGGTCTGGCCCTTCCGCACGGGGTTGGGTAAGGTCGCGCCATGCAATCTGATGCGCTGATTACCTTTTCTTCCGACCAGGCCGAGGCATTTGACCGGGTCGCGGCGGAACTGTTCGGCATGGGAATTGACCTGAACGCGGGTGGGCTGACACCGCAGGCAGAGGGCAAAGCCTCGGTTCTGGCAGTGATCGGCAAGGCGGGGTCGGGCAAGACCATGCTGCTTGCCAGTCTGTACCGGGCACTGAAAGGGGCCGGCGTCGACATCGTGTCAGGCGATTTCGAGGGGCGCAAACGCAAGGACCGCCGCACGCTGGCAGTGCTGGCCCCGACGAACAAGGCGGCCTCGGTTCTGCGGCTGCGCGGGGTTCCGGCGACGACGATCCACCGGATTTTGTACACGCCGGTTTACGATCCGCAGTACGAGCGAATTGCGGAATGGCTCGCTGGCCAGGCCCCCCGTCCGGCAGTCGAAGGGTTGACCGAACTGGCGCTGGACCGGGCGCATGCGTTTTACAGCCAAGTGCCGTCGATCCCGGGGGCGCTGGCGGCGGCTGGCTTGCGCGGGTCGGATTTCATCAAGGGCTGGAAGCGCCGTGAAGAACCGCTGGACGTGGGGTTCGTCGACGAAAGCTCGATGCTGGACCAACGTGCGCTGGACGATCTGCGCGAGATTTTCCCGACGCTGGTGCTGTTTGGCGACCCGGCTCAGTTGGCGCCAGTTGGCGCATCGGGAGAGATGGTGTTCGACAAGCTGCCGGAAAGTCGGCGGCTGGTGCTGCACCGGATCCATCGGCAGGCCGAGGACAACCCGATCCTGGACCTCGCTCATGCTTTGGGCGACGACCAGATCGGGTTTGGCGATTTCGAGGCGCTGGTGCAGGACGCGGCCAAACGCGATGAGCGGGTGATCTGGGCGGAGCGCGTGGACAGTGACCTGATGGCGCGCTCGCCGGTTCTGGTGTGGCGGAATGTGACGCGGATCAAGCTGATACAGGCGTTCCGGGCGGGGCATCAGTGCCCGGAGTTTCAACTGATGCCAGGGGAGCCGCTGATCTGCGACGGCATCGAACTGCCGCTGAAGCATCGCAAAAAGCGCATTGATCTGGAGGCGCGGGGGCTGATCAAGGGCGCGCAGGTGATCTATCTGGGGCCGGGCAAAAGCGACGGATTTGCGCGGTTGCATGTGGTGGGCGCGGAAGACCCGCAGGTGTCCGCCGCATCGATCATCAAGATTGAAAAGCCCGATGAAGAGGAACCGTTCATCCCTTCGGCCGCCCGGATGGGGGCGGCATTTCTGCATGGCGCGGCGGTGACGATCCACAAGGCGCAGGGGTCGCAGTGGGAGGATGTGCAGGTGTTCGCGCCGGATTTGTATGCGGCAGCGCAGGCGGGGCGCAGCGAAGCCGGGATGCCGCTGTGGAAACGGTTGGCCTATGTGGCGATCACCCGGGCGGAAAAGCGGTTGCACTGGGTGGTCAGGAATCGGCTGGCGTTGCCGAAGCGGGGGCTGACGGTGGATGATCTGCGGGCGTCGCCGGTGTTGACCTTGCTTGATCAGGCGGCGCAGGATTAGGGTCTGCCGCAAAGGAGACCCGCGATGATTTGCGTATTCGTTCAGTTCCGTTGCACCCCCGGCAAGACCTACGAGGTGGCGGATGCAATCTATGACCGCGAGGTGGTCAGCGAATTGTATTCGACAAGCGGCGAGTATGACCTGATCGCCAAGGTCTACATTCCTGACGAGGATGATGTGGGGCATTATCTGTCGGACAAGTTGTTCGACATTCCGGGAATCGTGCGGACGCTGACGACGATGACGTTCAAGGCGTTCTGAGGATTTGTTGCGCCCGTGAAACTGGCGATCTGAGCCTGCCGTTCCGGAAGGGGCGGTAGTGGGCGATTGACGTTCTACCCCAATTCATTTGCTCAAAAATATCCCACGGGGGTCCGGGGGTGTGAAATCCCCGGCGTTTGGGATCAAAGCCAGCGGTTGCGGTCGGTGCCCACGGCTTGCGACGCATTGCTGAAGCCGTCGCGCTGCAGCAGAGCGTCGAGACCCCGTGCGAGGTCGGTTGCCAGCGACAGGCCGTGATAGACCATCGCGGTGTAGAATTGCACGGCGGACGCACCGGCGCGGATTTTGGCGTAGGCGTGATCGGGGGTGGAGATGCCACCAACGCCGATCAGGGGGAGTTTGCCAGCGGACAGTTCGGACAGGCGGGCCAGGGTTCGGGTGGATTTCTCAAACAACGGGGCGCCGGACAGGCCACCGCTTTGGCTGCGGTGTGGGTCGGTCAGGCCATTACGGGCGGTGGTGGTATTGGTGGCGATGATGGCGGCGATGCCGGTGGCAAGTGCTGTTTCGGCAATTTCGGACAGGTCGTTGTCGGTCAGGTCGGGGGCAATTTTCAGGAAGATCGGGATGGGCTTGGGTAGCATTGCGCGAACTTCCATGACGTTTGTCAGCAATGCGGTCAGGGCCGCACGGCCTTGCAGGTCACGGAGTTTTTCGGTGTTCGGCGAAGAAACATTGACCGTAGCGAAGTCAATGTAGGGCTGACAGAGCATCAAGACATGTGCAAAATCTTGCGCGCGGTCGGGGCTGTCCTTGTTGGTGCCGAGGTTCAGGCCGACGGGGACGTTTGTGCGGGTGCGGGCGGCGAGGCGGGCGGCGATGGCGTCGGCCCCCTGATTGTTGAAGCCGAAGCGATTGATGGCGGCACGGTCGGCCGTCAGGCGGTAGAGGCGGGGTCTTGGGTTGCCGTCTTGTGGGCGGGGGGTGGCGGCACCGACCTCGATAAAGCCGAAACCGGCTTGCGACAGGGCGGCGATGGCGGTGGCGTTTTTGTCGAAGCCTGCAGCAAGCCCGATCGGGTTGGGCAGGTTCAGGCCCGCCAGTGTCGTGGCAAGGCGCGGGGTGGAGAAAGGACCGGGTTTGGGGGTGAGGCCCCACTGCAGGGCCTTGAGTGAAAGGCCGTGGGCGGTTTCAGGGTCGAATTTGTGCAAAAGGCTCAGCGCGATGCGTTCGGCGGTTGTCATTGCGGGCGCGATTTATCTGACGGTGAAATGGTGGCGGGGCGGGGAGAAAGAGCCTCCGGCGGGAGTATTTGGAAAAAAGCAATTGCAACGGAGTGAGGCTGCGCGGGTGCAGCTTTGCGGTGCGTGTGGGCCAGTTGGAATAGCCGTTGACGGGCGAGCGGGGTCAAAACACGCCCTCGGGGAAGATGTGGCCGGTGGCACCCAAGGGCAGGCTTTTGTCATACAGGATGTCGGCCAGGGTCAGCGGGCGGTAAAGGTGGGGGAACAGGGCACCTTCACGGGCGGGTTCCCAGCGCAGGGTCGGGCCAAGTCTGTCAGTATCCAGCGCCAGCAGCACAAGGTCGCTTTCGGTGGCGAAGTATTTAGCGGCGGTCTGGGCGACCTGAGCTGCGGTAGAAAAGTGGATATAGCCGTCCGAAAGGTCGATGGGTGCGCCGGCGGTTTCGCCAGCGGTGCGGAATTCGTTCCATTCGGCGCGGCGGAAGATCTTGTAGATCAGCATCTAGACGGCCTGACCCGTCTGGATCTGGACCGTTACGGCGGTGCCGTAGGCGAGGACTTCGGTGATGCCGTCCATGATCTCGTTCGCGTCGTAGCGCATGGCAATGATGGCGTTTGCGCCCATATCCTGCGCGTGGCGCACCAGTATGTCGTAAGCTTCCTGACGGGCGGTTTCGGCGAGGTTGGTATAGACCGAAAGGTTGCCACCAAAGATCGACTGGATGGCACCGCCCAGATTGCCGATGACAGAGCGGGAACGGACGGTAATGCCGCGCGCCACGCCGTGCACCTTTACAATACGGTAGCCGGGCAGGTCGTTGGTGGTGGTGACGATCATCTTAACCCCCGTTTGTGTTTGATGGGTGATGCCTGATGAGGCTGCGCCGGTCAATCAATGATCCGAGGTGGCCGCGATCAGGGCGGGCTGTCATCAGGATGTTGCATCGTCAGGCAAGACTTTGACAGCCGCTCGTGTCCGGCGCAGTCTGAGCATGTCAACCATCAGGAGAGTCGTATCATGTCTTTTGCAAAGAACCTGATCGCCGCACTGCTTGCCTGTACAGCACTACCCGCCACTGCCGAGACGATCAAGCTGACCCTCTTGGGGGTGGGCGATGTCTACAACTTTGCGGGCGACGGCAAGCAGGGCGGCTTTGCCCGGATGAACGCGGTCGCCAAGGCGGAAAAGGCCGCGAACCCGAATACGCTGTACCTGTTTGACGGCGATATGCTGTCACCCTCGCTGCTGTCGGGGTTCGACAAGGGGCAGAACACGATTGATTTGACCAATCTGGTGCCGTTCGACCTTGCTGTGCCGGGGAACCATGAGTTCGACTTCGGGCCGGCGAATTTTGCCGAAAAGCTGGCCGCGTCGAAATATCCGTGGGCGGCGGTGAACATCACCAACAACGACGGCTCTGCGATTGCCGGGCTGGGTGGGGTGCTGGTCAAAGAAGTGGCGGGGCTGAAGATTGCGCTGATCCCGATCGCGCAAGACACCACGCCAGAGGTGGCAAGCACGGGCGATCTGGTGTTTTTGCCAACGGTGGAAACCGGGATCGCGGCGGCCAAGGATGCGCGCGATGCCGGGGCCGATCTGGTGATCGGCGTGGTGCAGACCGACATCTACAACGATCTGAAGCTGGTGCATTCCAAGGCGTTCGACGTGATCTTGTCGGGCGATGACCACATTTATTCAACCTATTACGACGGGATCACCGCCTATGTGGAGACATCCGTGGACGCGCGGTATCTGGCGCCGGTCGACCTGACGATTGACGTAACGGAAAAGGACGGCAAGAAAACCATCAAATGGGTGCCGTCGTTCCGGTTCATTGACACTACGGGCGTGACGCCGGACCCCGAAACTCAGGCGAAGGTCGAGGGGTATCAAAAGCAGTTGGATGAGACGCTGAACGTCGTGATCGGCACGTCCGGGACGGCGATGGACTCGCGGCGGAACGTGGTGCGGGGGGAGGAGTCGACGATGGGCAACCTGATTGCCGACGCGATGCGCGCGGCGACCGGGGCCGATGTTGCCATCATGAACGGTGGCGGGATACGGGCGGACCGGACTTATGACGCAGGGACCAAGCTGACACGGCGGGATATCCTGACGGAACTGCCGTTCGGCAATGTGGATATGCTGACCGAGATACCGGGATCGCAGCTGCTGGCGGCGTTGGAAAATGGTGTGTCGCAGGTCGAAAAAGGCGCTGGGCGGTTTCCGCAGATTTCCGGCATGACGATGGTCTATGATCCAACAGCCGAAGTTGGAAAGCGAGTGTCGGAGGTCATGGTTGGCGGGGCGCCGCTGGAGGCGGACAAGCTGTATAAGGTTGCGGTCAACGACTATAATCTGGGCGGCGGCGACGGGTTCACCTCGCTGGGCGGTGGTCGGCTGATCAACGACACCGGGGCGGGGCAGTTGGTGGCGAACGACGTGATGGCTTATGTCGAGAAGATGGGGACGGTGAAGCCGATGGTGGAGGGTCGGATCAAGGTGCTGGGACAGTAGGGGCGCGAACACCGCCTAACCCTCACCCAAAGGGGGGAGGTGCTGGGTTGGCGGCGCGGTTTGGTCTTTACAGAACGCCGCGGCTCCCCTATCAACCCTTCCCATGATCACGCGCTGCACCATGTTCCAGCTGCCCCGACGCCGACGCACCTTCGCGTAAGCGCCCGATCTCGCTTGGCTCCGTTCCAAGGAACATTGCCAAACCTTCCAAATCCGTTGACCTTTGCGCCGCCGTTTGGCACCCCTTGGGCGCACTTGAAGGATACCGCCATGATCCCTGCTGTTTTGCCGACCTACAACCGCACTCCGTTGGCTTTCGTCTCTGGCGAGGGCTGCTGGCTGACGGCGGAGGATGGCAGCCGATATCTGGATTTGGGCGCAGGCATTGCGGTGAACTCTTTGGGCCACGCTCACCCGGCGCTGGTCGCGACGCTTACCGAACAGGCGGGCAAGTTGTGGCATGTGTCGAACCTGTACCGCATACCAGAGCAGGAGCGGCTGGCAGCGATGCTGGTTGATGCGACGTTTGCCGATACAGTGTTTTTTACCAACTCCGGCACCGAGGCTGCCGAGTTGGCGATCAAGATGGCGCGCAAGCATTTCTACGACCTGGGCCAGCCGGAGCGGACAGAGATTATCGCGTTCGAGGGGGCATTTCACGGCCGTTCAACTGCGGCGATTGCGGCGGCTGGTTCGGAAAAGATGGTCAAGGGTTACGGCCCGCTGATGCCGGGGTTCGTCCAGGTGAAATGGGGCGATCTGGATGCGGTGCGGGCGGCGATCACTGACAAGACTTGCGCCGTTATGCTGGAGCCTATTCAGGGTGAGGGCGGCATTCGCGTCATGCCGGATCAGGATTTGCGCGACCTGCGGGCACTGTGCAATGCGACCGGCGTGCTGCTGATCCTGGACGAGGTGCAATGCGGCATGGGGCGGACCGGGCGGCTGTTCGCGCATGAGTGGGCGGGGATCGCGCCCGACATCATGATGGTCGCCAAGGGAATTGGCGGCGGGTTTCCATTGGGGGCCGTGCTGGCCACGGAAGCTGCGGCGAACGGCATGGTCGCGGGCTCTCATGGTTCGACCTATGGCGGCAATCCACTGGCCTGCGCGGTTGGCGCAAAGGTGACAGAGATCATTTCGGACCCGGTATTTCTGGATCAGGTGTCGGCCAAGGCGGCGCGGTTTCGGCAGGGGCTGGAGGGGTTGGTGGCATCGCATCCCACCGTGTTTGAGGGCCTGCGCGGCGTGGGGCTGATCCTGGGGCTGAAGTGCCGGGCCGTGAATACCGATGTCGTCAAGGCTGGGTACGCCGAGCATCTGCTGACGGTGCCTGCGGCGGACAACGTGATCCGGCTGTTGCCCGCGCTGAACATTCCCGACGCGGATATTGCCGAGGCGTTGGCGCGACTGGACCGCGCGGCGACGGCGGTGGAGCGAACGCTCTGACTCTGTCATTCATCTTTTCATAAATATCCCGGGGGTCCGGGGGCTGGCCCCCGGCTTGGCTGGTCAAAGAGAAATCCATGAAACACTTCCTTGATATCCACACTACAGATGCTGCCGACCTTCGGGGCATGATCAACTCTGCTCACGCAATGAAAACCGCACGGCTTGGCCGTCCCAAGGGCGAGTTGGATGATCAGCAGCCGCTGGCGGGGCGGATGGTGGCGCTGATCTTTGAAAAGCCTTCGACACGGACGCGCGTCAGCTTTGATGTCGGCGTCCGGCAGATGGGCGGGCAGACGATGGTGCTGTCGGGCAAGGAAATGCAGCTTGGGCACGGCGAGACGATTGCGGATACCGCGCGAGTTCTCAGCCGCTATGTCGATCTGATCATGATCCGCACCTATGAGGAACAGACCCTGCCGGAGATGGCCGAACATGCGACGGTGCCGGTGATCAACGGGCTGACCAACCGGACACACCCGTGTCAGATCATGGCGGACGTGATGACCTACGAAGAACATCGCGGGCCGATTGCCGGGCGGCAGGTGGTCTGGGCCGGTGACGGCAACAACGTCTGCGCCAGTTTCATTCATGCGGCGGGGCAGTTCGGGTTCGACTTTACCTACACCGGACCGGAAACGCTGGACCCCGAAGCAACGGCAGTCGGGTTTGCGCGCGGTCGGGGCAGTAAGGTTGTGATCCAGCGTGACCCGGTGCTGGCGGTCAATGGGGCCGATCTGGTGGTGACGGACACCTGGGTTTCGATGCACGACCCTGAAAGCGCCAAGGAACGGCGGCACAATCAGCTGTCGCCCTATCAGGTCAACGATCGGCTGATGGCCCATGCCAAGCCCGACGCGCTGTTCATGCATTGCCTGCCAGCGCATCGCAATGACGAGGTGACGTCAGCGGTCATGGACGGCCCGCATTCGGTGGTGTTCGACGAGGCGGAAAACCGGCTGCACGCGCAAAAGGCCGTGATGCGGTGGTGTTTGGGGGTCTGATGGGGGTGCCTTGCCCCTTGCATTCGGCGTGCAAAGCGGCGTCTGTATCGCGCCAACACCTTTTGGGAGATTCCTATGCTTAACCCGGTTCCTGCCTTTACCCATTCGCTGACCGCCCTGTCGAAAATCCTCGACAAGGCAGAGGCCCATGCCGACGCCAAGAAGATCAAGCCGGAGGTCATTCCGCAACTGCGGCTGGTGGCCGACATGCTGCCGTTCACCCGCCAGATCACCATTGCCTGCGACCATGCCAAGGGTGCCTCTGCGCGTCTGGCCGGGGTTGAAGTGCCAAGCATGGCAGATACTGAAACCACGGTTGCAGAGTTGAAAGAGCGGATCGCCAAGACGATTGCCTTTATCGCGACCATTCCGGCAGAGGCGTATGCCGACGCTGACGGGCGGACGATCACGATCAAGTCCGGGACGCGCGAAATGTCGTTTCCGGCGGCGCAATACTATCTGAGCTACGCCTTGCCGAACTTCTTTTTCCACATGACGACGGCTTATGCCATTCTGCGGTCGAACGGCGTCGACATCGGCAAGGGCGATTTCGTCGGAGCTTGAACGAGTCGGCGCTTGAACAAGTCGGCGCTTGAACGAAAGGAAGCGTGGGCGTGACAAAGGCTTTGGTGGTCATCGATACACAACAAGCCTTTGTCGCTGACCGTGACGCGGGCTATCCTTGGGCCAATGTGGATGCCGATATCCGCATTGGCGCCCTGATCACGGCGTTCCGCACAGCGGGTTTGCCGGTTGTTCACGTCCATCACCACGGACTTGATCCGGCGGATAATTTCCACAGGGAAAACCCGCTTTCCGCACCGATGGCGGTGGCTGCCCCGGTCGCGGACGAAGCGGTGGTGATCAAACATAGCTCCTCCGCATTCGTCGGCACCGGGCTGGAGACGATGCTGCGTGAGGCGGGCTTTGACCGGCTGGTGCTGTGCGGCGGTGCTGCGAATTATTGCGTTGAAAGTACGGCGCGAATGGCGGGTGATCTGGGGTTCCAGACCACGGTTGTCGGGGATGCGCTGATCAATTTCCAGAAGACATTGCGCGACGGACGGGTAATGCCCGCGCAGGATGTGCTGGCGGTGACGCTGGCCAATCTGGACGGCGAATTTGCGCGAATTGCCTCATCGGATGAGGTTCTGGCGGAACTTTTCGCGGACGTCGGGTGAACGCATGGAGCCTCAGGCAATAGCGGCGCTGTTCACGCGCAGTGATGGATCGTATCTTTTTGCGCGTTGGGGACGGGCGATTGCACCTGTGGTGTTTGGTGTCGAGGATGCGACTTTGGCGGTGGTCAAAGGCGCGATCGAGGCGGTGGTTGCGCTTGCCGGGCACGAGATGGGCGCTGTGGATGCAGAGCTTGGCGCCAATCTGATGGTGTTTTTCCTGCGCGACTGGGCGGAATTGCAGGCGGTGCGCGGGCTTGATGTGCTGATCCCGGAACTGGGGCCGCTGTGCGAACGGCTGATTGCGATGGATGCGAACCAGTATCGGTTGTTCCGCTATGATGCGGTCGGGGCGATCAAGGCGGCGTTTGTGTTCTTGCGGATGGATCCTGCGCTGGCGGCGATGCCTGCCGAGGATCTGGCGCTGGCGCAGGCGGTGCAAGTGATTTGCCTGTGGTCGGATCGGGCGTTTGTCGGCAGCCCTCCACTGGTGCGGGTTGGGGGGCGGGCGGTCCTGCGGCCAGACATCGCGGCGGTGATCCGGGCGGGCTATGATCCGGTGTTGCCGGTGGTGGCGCGGGATGCCAGCCACGCATTGCGGCTGGCGGCAAGGGTGGCGCGGGACGGATTGGCAGGCTAGGCTTGGGCGGGAATGCAGGGAGATACTGATGGTCCGGTTGATATTTCTGGCGCTGCCTCTGATCCTGACGGCCTGTGGCGTGCCATTTGTGCCGCTGATCTGACCATGAGCCATGTGTTTGGCCTGCGGGTCTATTACGAAGATACCGACGTTGCGGGCATCGTTTATTACGCCAACTACCTGAAATTCATCGAGCGGGCCCGGACCGAATGGGTGCGGACGTTGGGGGTCGATCAGGTGCGGTTGCGAGCCGAGGCTGGGCTGGTGTTTGCCGTGCGGCGGGTCGAGGCGGACTATCTGCGTCCCGCCAGGTTTGACGATGAATTGCGGGTGGAAACCGTGGTGATCGCGGTGACGGGGGCGCGGATCGTGCTGGAGCAGGACATTTTCCGTGCGGGCGAAAAGCTGTTCGCGGCGCAGGTCGTGCTGGTCTGTCTGACCGACGGCGGCCATCCGGCGCGGTTGCCGGCCGAGGTGCGGTTAAGGCTGGTTCCGGCGCATCATTAGGCGCTGGAGCGTCAGCGACTGGCTGATGCCCAAAATTCAGCGACAATGCGCCGCTTGACGCAGTTGTGTTGGCAATCCCCTTCAAATCCGGATAGAATCGCTTCAGCAGGGGCCGAAGAGTTCCGATAACAAGAGCAGGCGTAATGGACACGAACACACTTGCGGCAACGCAGGAGATTGATTTCTCTTTGCTCAGCCTTTTCGCGCGCGCGACTTTGACGGTGCAAATCGTCATGCTGGGTTTGATGCTGATGTCGTTCTGGTCTTGGGCAATCATCATTCAAAAGCACATCCTGTTCCGCAATTCGCGCAGGGAAGCCGCAGTATTTGATCGCGCATTCTGGTCGGGCGAGCCGCTGGACGAGTTGTTCGAAAAGATCGGCTCGACGCCTGAGGGTTCCAGCGAAAAGATTTTTGCCAGCGGCATGTTGGAATGGCGACGGTCGCATCGGCAGGATGGCGGGCTGATCGCAGGCGCGCAGGCGCGGATCGACCGGGCGATGGATGTGGCGATTGGCCGAGAATCCGAAAGGCTGAACAAGGGGTTGTCGTTTTTGGCCACGACCGGTTCAACAGCGCCTTTCATCGGATTGTTCGGGACGATCTGGGGCATCAAGCACGCGTTCGAGCAGATCGCGATCAGTCAGAATACCAACCTGGCCGTGGTGGCACCGGGCATCGCTGAGGCTTTGCTGGCGACGGGCATCGGACTGGTCGCGGCGATTCCGGCGGTGGTGTTCTACAACAAGCTGAATTCGGATTCAGAGCGCATTCTGGCCGGTTACGAAGCGTTTGCCGACGAATTTGCGACGATCCTGTCGCGCCAGCTGGACGCCTGAGCGATGGCGGGCGGGGTCATTCAGAAATCGGGCGGGCGTCACAGGCGGCACCGTGGCCGCGCAGCGGCGATGAGCGAGATCAACGTCACGCCGTTCGTGGACGTGATGCTGGTGCTGATGATCATTTTCATGGTCGCGGCACCGCTGCTGACTGTGGGTGTGCCGGTGAAATTGCCCGAGACAGCGGCGAATGCGATGCCGACCGAAACTGAAGAGCCGCTGACGATTACCTTGACCGCCGACGGGCTGGTTCTGATCCAGAAAACCGAGGTCGGCGATGCAGAGCTGATCCCAAAGTTGAAGGCGATCGCGGCTGAACGCACGTCCGACAAGGTGTTCGTGCGGGCTGACGGTGCTGTGACGTATGAACGGGTGGCGCAAGTCATGGGCGCGCTGAACGCGGGCGGGTTCAACAATATCGGGCTGGTCACGGACACTGGCGGGCCGGATTTCGGCAGCGGCAACTAGGCCGGGCGTGATGAACAAGGGTCTGATCATCTCTGGCATCGGGCATGTGGGCCTGATCCTGTGGGCGCTGCTGGGCGGCTGGCTTTTTGCCGCACAGGACGTGCCCGAGATCAAGGTCACGGATGTCTCGATCATCTCGACCGCCCAATATGACGCGATGGTTTCGGCAGCGCCGAAGGTTGAGGATCTGGCGCCGACAGCGGTGGCGCAGCTGGCACTGACCGAGCCTGCGATAGACACCCCGACGCTGCCAGACGCACAGACGCAAAGCACGCCGCCGGTGGCAGAGGCGCAGCCTGCAGTAGAGCCGCCGCCTGAGGCTGTGACACCGCCCGACCCGGTGCCGGTTGATCCCAACCCGCAGACCGAAGCTGTCCCGCCGCCGGTCGCACCGCCTGCCGATTTGCCGCAACCGATCCCGCAGCCGAAGGCGGACAAACCGCCAAAGCCGCGCCCTGTGACCAAGATTGCCGACGTGCCAGTGGACCCGTCACCCAATACGCAGAAGGTCGCCGATGCGCCGACGCCAAAACCAACCGACACGCCGACGCCGGACGTTCCGGTGACGCCGCCCAAACCGGAGGCAGCGCCGGATGCCGCCTCTACCGTCGTGACGCCTGACGCACCAGTGGTGACGGACAACGCGCCGCAATTGGCCCCAACCGCCAGCCAACGGCCCAAGTCTAAGCCCGCTGCGCCAGTTGTGGCGGATACTACGGTGGCTGATGCTGCTGCTGCCGATCAGGCAAAGGCGGATAAAGCTGCGGCAGATCAGGCCAAAGCGGACAAGGCGGCTGCAGACAAGGCCAAGGCGGCGGCTGCGAAGGCCGCGGCGGCGGATCAGGCGGCGGCGGCGGATCAGGCGGCAATTGATGCGGCGGTCGCAGATGCAGCGGCGAATGTGGGAACGGGTGGTAACGGCGCGGCACCACTTGGGCCACCACTGTCGTCGGGCGAGATCGACAATCTGCACCGCACCATCGCCAAACGGTGGAATGTTGGTGCGCTTTCTACGGATGCGTCACAAGTTGTCGTCGTCGTATCGGTCACGTTGACGCAGGACCAGAAGGTGCAGGAGATTCACATGATCTCGTTCACCGGGGGACCGCAGGCGGCTGCCGATCTGGCGTTCGAGGCGGCGGCCCGTGCCGTAAAGCGGGCCGCGAATGACGGCTTCAACCTGCCGCCGGAAAAGTACGACGACTGGAAAGACCTTGAACTGACGTTTAATCCGACGTCGAAATCATTGCAGTAGACTGGAACGAGGACATTATGATCAAGCATAACCCCATCGCCCGCCTTGGTTGCCTGCTGGCCCTGTGCCTTGGCCTGATTGCGGCTATTCCACAGGTGGCCGAGGCAAAGATCAAGATAACCCTTGATGATCCGGTCATCGAACCCTTGCCCTATGCAGTGCCGGATTTCATTGCCGAGAACGGCGGTGCCAGCAAGCTGGCGCATGATCTGGCGCGGGTGGTGGCGGATGATTTGACCGGGACAGGGCTGTTCCGGGAAATTGGGCCGGACGCGTATATCAGCAGAGTCACCAGCTTTGATGCGCCGATCGCGTACAACGACTGGCAGGCGATCAACGCCCAGGCCCTGATCACCGGGTCGGTCAGCGCATCGGGCGATCAGGTGGTCGTGAAGTTTCGGCTGTACGACGTGTTTTCGGGTCAGCAGATGGGCGAGGGGTTGCAGTTTGCCGGATCGGCCAAAAGCTGGCGGCGGATGGCGCACAAGGTGGCGGACGCCGCCTATTCCCGGATCACCGGCGAGGGCGGCTATTTCGACAGCCGGGTCGTCTATGTCGCGGAAAGCGGGCCGAAGGATGCCCGGCAAAAGCGACTGGCGGTGATGGATTATGACGGGTCGAATGTGGCCTATTTGACAGACAGCAAGTCGATCGTGCTGGCGCCACGGTTCTCTCCAACCGGTGACCGCATCCTGTTCACCTCTTACGCTACGGGGTTTCCGCGGATTTATCTGATGAGCACCGCCAACCTTTCGACTAGGATGCTGGATGCACAGCCGGGGACGATGACGTTTGCGCCAAGGTTCGCGCCGGATGGACGGACCGTGGTGTTCAGTCTGGAAAAGGACGGCAACGCGGACCTCTATTCGCTGGACACCGAAAGCGGTGCGACACAACAGTTGACCAACGCACCCTCGATCGAGACGGCACCGAGTTTCAGCCCGGATGGCAGTCAGATCGTGTTTGAATCCGACCGCTCTGGCACTCAGCAAATCTACGTCATGCCTTCGGGCGGTGGAGAACCGGTGCGGATTTCCAATGGTCAGGGCCGTTATGGCACCCCGGTCTGGAGCCCGCGTGGCGACTTTATCGCGTTCACCAAGATCAACGAGGGCCGCTTCCATATCGGCGTCATCCGCACCGATGGCAGTGAAGAACGGCTGCTGACGGCGTCGTTCCTGGACGAAGGCCCGACATGGGCACCGAATGGCCGCGTTATCATGTTCACGCGGGAAACGTCTGGTGCTGCCGGGGAAGCCTCGCTTTATTCGGTGGATATCTCTGGCCGCAACCTGCACCAGATTCCGACCGAAGGTGCTGCGTCCGATCCGGCGTGGTCGCCACTTTTACAGTGAAACGCGACACCGCAGGCTGTTAACAGCCTGCGGCAAAGCTGATATGCTTGGCCTAAATCGAGCAAAACAAGAAAAGGGAATATCCATGAGCATTCTTCCGAAAACCATTCTGCTGATCGCGGCACTTGGGCTGGCAGCCTGTAACAACCCCAACCGCTACGGCGCGGGTGGCAATGGCGCGAATGGCGCGAACGCTGGTGGAAGCGGTTCCGGCGTTGCGACTACGGGCCTGGGCGATCCGAACAACCCGGCTTCGGTCGCGTATTTCAACCAGACCGTTGGCGACCGGGTGCTGTTCGTGGTCGATCAATCCACGCTGACCGATGAAGCGCGCGGCACTTTGAGCGGGCAGGCGACCTGGCTGAAAAGCAACCCGGATTACGCCATCATCATCGAAGGCCATGCCGATGAGCAGGGTACGCGGGAATACAACATCGCGCTGGGTGCGCGGCGTGCGGATTCCGTCAAGAACTTTCTGATCGCGCAGGGTATTTCGGGCAGCCGGATGCAGACCGTATCTTATGGCAAGGAACGGCCGATTGCGCTGTGTTCCGAAGAAAGCTGCTATGCCCAGAACCGTCGCGCCGTGACGGTGCTGTCGATGGGCGCGGGGGCCTGACATGCGCTGGCTGCTGCTGATTGTCTGTTTGATGCCCTTGCCTGCGTTCGCGCAGGACAAGGCGCAGACGCTGGCTGATGTGAAGGCGGAACTGGCCAGTCTGGCTGGCCAGTTCAACGCGCTGAAACAAGAGCTGGTGACGAGTGGCGCCGCAACAAATGGGGCTGCGGGGGGCGATGCCCTGCAGCGGATGGACGCGATCGAGGCGGAACTGACCCGGCTGACCGCCAAGACCGAGGCGGTCCAGCTAAAGGTCAACGCGGTTGTGGCGGACGGCACCAACCGGATCGGCGACATTGAATTCCGGCTGTGCGAAATGACAACGGGCTGCGACACCTCGACGCTGCCTGCAACGCCCGATCTGGGGGCGATGGCGGGCGGGGCGACTGCGACAACGCCGCCGCCTGTCGTTGTACCGTCCACCGACGGCACGGTTGCGCCGAATGCCGGCAATGGCGGGGCCGAACTGGCCGTCAATGAAAAATCAGATTTTGACCGGGCCAAGGCGGTGCTCGCTTCCGGTGACTTTCGCGGGGCTGCAACACTCTTTGAGACCTATGCCCAGTCCTATCCGGGTGGGCCATTAGCGCAGGAGGCCGGGGTTTTGCGCGGTGATGCGCTGAGCCAGGCAGGTGATACCGCCAAGGCCGCACGGTCGTATCTGGATGCGTTTTCAGGCGCGCCAGAGGGCAGCATGGCGGGGCAGGCGTTGATGAAGCTGGGGCAATCGCTGGGTAAGTTGGGGCAGAAGCCCGAAGCCTGCGTGACGCTGGCAGAGGTCGGCAAGCGGTTCCCTGGAACATTGGATGACACCAACGCGCGGCTGGCGGCGCAGACGCTGGGGTGTACTTGAGCACGGAACTGGTTGCGCGATTTCTGGACGGATTGAGCTTGATTGACAGCGCCGGGGGTTTCACACCCCCGGACCCCTGTGGAGTATTTTCGAAAAAGCAACGCAAATTAGAGGCAAATTTTAGCGGTTTGGGGCTGGCGGTGTCCGGCGGTGGCGACAGCATGGCGATGCTGCATCTGGCAGTGGCGGCTGGGGTGCCGGTGCGGGTTGTGACAGTGGATCATGGATTGCGCGCCGAGGCTGCGGCCGAGGCGGTTGCTGTGGCGCGGGTTTGTGCAGGGCTTGGCGTGCTGCACGAGGTTTTGCGTTGGCATTGGGATAAACGCGGAAATTTGCAGGACGCAGCGCGGCGCGGACGACGGTTGTTGATTGGCGACTGGGCCAAGCGGGCGGGTTTGGCGGCGGTAGCGCTGGGTCACACACAGGATGATCTGGCGGAGACATTCGTGATGCGGCTGGCGCGTGGTGCCGGGGTCGATGGGTTGTCGGCCATGTCGGCCCGGTGGGAAGCAGAGGGCGTGACCTGGGTGCGGCCTTTGCTGACGGTGTCGCGGGGCGAGTTGCGGGATTATTTGCGCGGCATCGGGGTGGCTTGGGCAGACGATCCGTCGAACGAGAACGTGCGGTTTGACCGGGTGAAGGCGCGGCAGGCTTTGCGGGTGCTGGAACCGTTAGGGGTTACTGCGGCGCGGCTGGCAGAGGTTGCGGGGCATCTGGCAGAGGCGCGGGATGCGCTGGAAGGCGTTGCGGACCTTGCGGCGGTTCATGTGCTGCGCGCAGAAGCCGGGGTGGTGCGGATTTCGGCACAGGGATTGTCAGCACAGCCCGCGGAAGTGCAACGGCGGTTGGTGTTGCGGGTTATCCAGTGGATCGCACCGGCAGAATACGGGCCGCGTGGAACGGCTGTGACGGCTTTGCTGGCGCGATTGCTGGCGGGCAAGCCGGGGGTGTTGGCGGGATGCCGGTTCATCGTCGGCAAGGGCGGGATTGTGGCGTTCCGCGAGGGTAAGGCTGTGGAGGGTGTGGTTTGCGGGCTGGATCAGTTGTGGGATGGGCGCTGGCGAGCGCTGGGGCCGCTGCCCGAGGGCGCAGAGGTGCGGGCGTTGGGGGCCGGGATCGCGCTGTGCCCCGAATGGCGGGCAACCGGGTTGCCACGTGCGGCGCTGATGGCGGGGCCATCGCTGTGGCTGGGGGTGCGGCTGATCGCAGCACCACTGGCTGGATTGGCGCCGGAATTCAGCTTTATTCCGCTTCCGGGTGCGGCAGCTTTGCACCAATCGTCGATCGTGCATTGAACAGGCCTTACGAAAGTCTATCTTGTTGTCCAAAGGCTGCACGCGTATCAAGCGCGCCGCGCATCAAGGAGTTTGTTCGTGGGTAATGCTCGCAACATCGCATTCTGGGTTGTCTTGCTTTTGCTGGTTCTGGCGTTGTTCAATATGTTCAACAACAGCACCACTTTCGCCTCTCCAACGGTCTCATATTCCGATTTCATCGCCAAGGTGAACGCGGGCGACGTGAAGGCGGTCGAACTGGATGGCGAGCAGGTTCGCGTCACCGCGACCGACGGCACGCATTACGTCACGATCCGTCCGTCGGGCGAACAGGTGACGGACAAGCTCTTGGACAAGGGCGTCAACGTGCAGGCCAAGCCGCAGGAGCAATCGAGCATCCTGACGCTGTTGTCCGCATGGCTGCCATTCGTGCTGCTGATCGGCGTGTGGATTTACTTCATGAACCGGATGCAGGGCGGCGGTCGCGGCGGCGCGATGGGCTTTGGCAAATCGCGGGCGAAACTGCTGACCGAAAAGCAGGGCCGGGTGACGTTTGACGACGTGGCCGGCATCGACGAAGCCAAGGAAGAGCTGGAAGAGATTGTAGAATTCCTGCGGAATCCGCAGAAATTCTCTCGGCTTGGCGGCAAAATTCCCAAGGGTGCTTTGCTGGTTGGCCCTCCGGGTACAGGTAAGACCCTGCTGGCGCGGGCCATTGCCGGTGAGGCTGGCGTGCCGTTCTTCACCATATCTGGTTCGGATTTCGTTGAAATGTTCGTGGGCGTCGGGGCTAGCCGGGTTCGGGATATGTTCGAGCAGGCGAAGAAGAATGCACCCTGCATCGTGTTCATCGACGAGATCGACGCCGTGGGCCGGTCGCGTGGTGTTGGCATCGGCGGCGGCAATGACGAACGTGAACAGACGCTGAACCAGCTGCTGGTAGAGATGGACGGGTTCGAGGCGAACGAAGGCGTGATCATCGTCGCGGCGACCAACCGCAAGGATGTGCTGGACCCGGCCCTGCTGCGTCCGGGCCGGTTTGACCGCCAGATCCATGTGCCGAATCCCGACATCAAGGGACGTGAGAAGATCCTGACGGTTCACGCCCGCAAAGTGCCGGTTGGGCCGGACGTTGACCTGCGGATCATTGCCCGTGGTTGCCCCGGCTTTTCGGGTGCCGATCTTGCGAACCTGGTCAACGAAGCCGCCCTGACTGCCGCCCGCAAAGGTCGCCGGTTTGTGGTGATGGACGATTTCGAGATGGCCAAGGACAAAGTGATGATGGGGGCCGAGCGCCGCTCTATGGTGCTGACGGCGGACCAAAAGGAAATGACGGCGTATCACGAGGCCGGTCACGCCATCGTCGGCATTTCGCTGCCGAAATGCGATCCGGTCTACAAGGCCACGATCATCCCGCGCGGTGGTGCGTTGGGCATGGTGATGAGCCTGCCAGAGATGGACCGCCTGAACTGGCACAAGGATCAGTGCAAGCAGAACCTTGCGATGACGATGGCTGGCAAAGCTGCAGAGATCATCAAATGGGGCGAAGACTCGGTATCGAACGGGCCATCGGGTGACATCATGCAGGCGTCAGCGATGGCGCGGGCGATGGTGATGCGCTGGGGCATGTCGGATGCAGTTGGCAACATTGACTATGCCGAGGCGCATCAGGGTTATCAGGGTGCGACGGCCGGGTTGTCGGTTTCGGCAGAGACGAAAACGCTGATCGAAAACGAGGTCAAGACGCTGATCGACGAAGGCTATGATACTGCCCGCAAGATCTTGCTGGAAAAGAACGCCGAGTTCGAGGCGCTGGCGCAGGGCTTGCTGGAGTATGAAACGCTGACCGGTGACGAGATTCGCAAGGTGATTGCAGGTGAGGTTCTGGGCGGCGACGATGACAAATCCGCGCCCCCCAGCGGCGGCAACTCGCCTTCGGTCCTGGCAATGCCAAAGACCAAAAGCAAGGCGCCAAAGCCGGGTATGGAACCGGAGCCGTCTGCGTGAGCCAGACCACAAATAGCGATTGGAACCCCGAGACCTACGCAAGGTTTCGGGGTTTGCGTTTGCGGCCTGCGCTGGATTTGCTGATGCAAGTTGCGGACATTCCCGGTGGCGAGGTTGTCGATCTTGGCTGTGGTGACGGGGCGGCGGCGGGGGCGTTGAAACAGCGGTTCCCAAAGCATGCGCTGATTGGGCTGGATGCCTCACCTGCAATGCTGGCCAAGGCGCAGGGTTACGGGCAGCTGGTTGAGGCAGATATTGCGACGTGGCGGCCGGATGCGCCGCCTGCGTTGATTTTTTCCAACGCGGCGCTGCAGTGGTTGCCGGACCACGCCGCGCTGCTGCCGCGACTTGCGGGATTTCTGGCGCCCGGTGGTGTGCTGGCGGTGCAGATGCCACGGCAGTACATGGCACCGTCGCACCGGTTCTTGCGCGATATTGCGGCGGCGTTGTTCCCGGACAGGTTCGATTTCGCCCAGTACGAGCCGCCCGTGCGGCCTGCTGTGGCGTATTGGGAAATGCTGTCGCCGCTGGGTGAGGTTGCGGCTTGGGAGTCGGAGTATGTGCAGCAGGTCGACGGCAATGCCGACATGCATCCGGTGAGGTCGTTTACCC
>JBDSXE010000222.1:0-3145 GCA_039926325.1 Paracoccaceae bacterium
CGACAAGGTGGTCGAGACCGCGCTGAAGGTCCTGCGCGATGCTAAAAAACGCTGATCATATCGGTTCGATGTCCCCCGCCGACCGCATCTGATGAAACTCTGCCACGAATGTCGCCAGCCGCTGTACGGCGATTGCGTCGCGCAGCCCCTGCATCAACTCTTGAAAGTAATGCAGATTGTGCCAGGTCAGCAGCATCGAAGATATGATCTCCTGCGCCTTGAACACATGGTGCAGATAGGCGCGCGAATAATTCCGGCAACAGGGACAACTGCAATCCTCGTCCAGTGGCCGTCCGTCATCTTGGTGCCGGGCGTTCTTGATGTTGACTTGCCCTCGGCGCGTCCAGGCCTGCCCGGTGCGCCCGGATCGTGACGGCAGAACGCAGTCCATCATGTCGATCCCCCGCTCCACCGCGCCCACGATGTCATCGGGCTTGCCCACCCCCATCAGGTAGCGCGGCTTGTCGTGAGGCAGCATCCCCGGCGCATAATCCAGCACCGAAAACATCGCCTCTTGCCCCTCGCCCACTGCCAGACCGCCCACCGCATAGCCGTCAAACCCGATGGCCGTCAGCGCCTTTGCACTTTCCTCGCGCAGCGCCTGCGTTACGCCTCCCTGCATGATGCCGAACAGCGCATGTCCCGGTCTGTCGCCAAACGCCGCGCGCGACCGCGCCGCCCACCGCATCGACAGCCGCATGCTTTTCGCCACCTCGTCCTCGGTCGCTGGCAGTGCCGGGCATTCGTCAAAACACATGACGATATCCGACCCCAGCAGCTTCTGGATTTCCATGCTCCGTTCTGGCGTCAGCATGTGCTTGGACCCGTCGATGTGCGACGAAAACCGCACCCCCTCTTCGGTCAGTTTTCGCAACGCCGCCAGCGACATCACCTGAAACCCACCCGAGTCCGTCAGAATAGGTCGGTCCCAGTTCATGAACTTGTGCAATCCGCCCAATGCGGCAATCCGCTCCGCCGTCGGTCGCAACATCAGATGATAGGTATTACCCAGCAGAATATCCGCGCCAGTCGCCCTGACACTTTCCGGCAGCATCGCCTTGACCGTTGCAGCCGTCCCGACCGGCATGAACGCCGGCGTCCGTATCTCACCGCGCGTGGTCTTGATCACTCCGGTCCGCGCCCTGCCGTCCACAGCGTTAACCATAAAGCCAAAGTCAGCCATGATACCTCCCGGTTGAGGTTGCCCTTCTGGGCGAATGGGGGCAAAAAGCCAATAGCAGCCTTGAGGGTAGACCACTGGACGACGTAACGACCCCACGCCGCAAAAGCATCGACCGCAAACGCGATCTGGCCGAGGCTGCGCTGCGTTGCCTGCAACGCGATGGCTACGCCGGTCTGACGGCCCGCAAGATCGCGGCAGAGGCGCAGATGTCGCTTGGTCATATCAGCTACCATTTCCCCTCGATGGACGAGCTTCTGGCAGAGGCGTATCAGCTTGCCTCCGAACGCCTGCGCCATAAGGGCGAGTATTTGATCGAAGGCAAAGCCACCCCGGCCGAACGTCTCGCCGCCTTCTTGCAAGCGGGCTTCACCGATGAATTTCTGACCCCCGCACATCTGCGGATGCGGATCGACCTGTGGTCGGTGGCGCTCAGCCATCCCGCGATTGCAGAAACCGAACTCGCCCTTTATCAACGCTACCGTCAGGAACTTGAACGCCACCTCAACGCCATCGCCGCGCCCGGCAAAGCCGCGCAGATCCGCCCGGTGTCTGACCTGATCATGGCCACGCTCGACGGCCTGTGGCTCGACTGGATGCGTCGGCGCGACCAAAGTGCGGTGCAAAACGTCCTGACCGCCTGTCTGAACTACGCCACGGCAAAGCTCAGCTGACCTCCACAATCCCGACAATTGACCTAAAATTTCACATTATCTGTCCCTAAATATCCCGGGGGCCCGGGGGCTGGCCCCCGGTCGGCCTGCCAGACAGCCTCCGCGTCCAGAATCAGCCTAGCAACCCCGCCGCCATTTTCTGGCCGCAACCAGCGCCCGGATGAGTGCATCGGTCCAAAGCGGGGGCGTGTGAAACCCCAGCTTACTTCTCCAACAAGAACCGCCGCACCTCTGGCAGGACCCGCTCCGTCGCTTCGATGAAGATCGCGTGCTTCAACCCCTCCAGCACCACCAGTTCCGCATCCGGCAAAGCCGCCGCGATCAGCGCGTTCAGTCTGGGGTTACAGCCGCCATCCAGCTCCCCCGTCAGCACCTGACATGGGCAACCAATCTCGTGCAGCCAAGGCCCCATCTCCGTTTCCGCATAGATGTCGAACACGTTCAGGAACACCGCCGCTGGCGTGTCCATCACCTGCTTTTTGCGCCATTCGATAACCTCCGGATGCGCCGCACAAAACGCATCGGTGAACCACCGCGCAGTCAACGTATCCAGAACCTGCGCGATCCCCCGCTCGCGCATTGCGGCCACGACACCACGAACCTTGGCGCTGTCGTCCGTTGTCCGAAATGCCGCGGTCGACCACAGCCCCAGCGACAGCACCCTGTCAGGATAGCGCAGCGCGTATGCCGGCCCAATCATCCCGCCCAGGGAATGCCCCGCGAAATGCGCGCGCTCGATGCCCAGCCTTGCCCGCAACGCCTCCAGATCATCCACCAGATCGTCCAGCCCAAACCGCCCGTCAGGCTGGGGGCTTTGGCCATGCCCGCGCAAATCAAACGAGATGCAGGTGAACCTGTCCTGCAACCCTGCAACCAACTTGGTAAAAGTCGCCCGCCGTGCCCCGATCCCGTGGATCAGGAACAGCGCCGGACCCTGCCCCACAACCGTGTAAGCGCAGTCCATTCTAAACCTTAGGATCCGACGCCAGTCTGCCCGACGAAGCCCAATCCGACTTGGCCACGTCGCTGAAAATGATCGTCACCGACTGCGGCGTGCCCGCGCAAGTATCGCAAAACGCCTTAGTCACCGCCTCTGCACACGCCCGCTTCTGTTCGACCGTGCGACCCTCGAACATCTCTATCCTGATAACTGGCATAATCCCTCACGCTGCTTGTTTCTTGTCCGCAAAATGCGGCATCACTTGTGTCGCAAACCGGTCCATCATCTCCAGAGTCTCACCCTGCGGCTGTCCGAAGTTTGATGTGACGATGACATCGTCGATACCCAATC
>JBDSXE010000223.1:0-4790 GCA_039926325.1 Paracoccaceae bacterium
ATGGGGGAGGTCTGGTGTTGCGGGGGGTGGTGCGCCTAGACTTGTGGGAGATGAGGGAGATTTTGATGAAATTGCCACATGCTGATGTTGACCCGGACGGGTTGGAAGAATTCTCGGTCGTGTTTACTGACCGGTCGCTGAACCATATGTCGGCGCGATTTCAGGCGGTGATGCGCGATGTTTCCGGCCTTTTGCGCGAGGTTTATCAAGGGGTTGCCGTGGCGCTGGTGCCAGGGGGTGGCACCTATGCGATGGAGGCGGTCGCGCGGCAGTTTGGCCGGGGGCAGGTTCTGATCGTGCGGAACGGCTGGTTTTCCTATCGGTGGAGCCAGATTTTCGAAGCGGGCGGTTTTGCGGCAGGCACCACCGTGGTAATGGCGCGGCAGACTGGCAATGGTGCGCGGGCCCCCTATGCGCCGCCACCGATTGACGAAGTTTGTGCGAAGATACGCGAGGTCAAGCCGGATGCGGTGTTTGCGCCGCATGTCGAGACGTCTTCGGGGATTATTCTACCGAACGGGTATGTGACCGCAATGGCGGCGGCGGCGCATGAGGTTGGGGCGCTGCTGGTCCTGGACTGCATCGCGTCTGGGTGTGTCTGGGTTGATATGGCGGCGACTGGGGTGGATGTGCTGATTTCGGCACCGCAGAAGGGCTGGTCAGCCTCGCCCTCAGCCGGGATTGTCGTGATGAGCGCGCGGGCCGAGGCGCGCCTGGCCGAGACGGCGTCGAACAGTTTTGCGCTGGATCTGAAGAAGTGGCGAGCGATCATGGCGGCGTATGAGGGCGGCGGGCACGCCTATCACGCGACGATGCCGACTGACGCGATTGTCGGGATGCGCGACGCGATGGCCGAGACGCGAGCGATGGGGTTCGAGGTAGCCAACGCGGCGCAATGGGAGTTGGGGACAGCGGTGCGAGGGATGCTGGCGGAGCGGGGCGTGATGTCAGTGGCGGCGGATGGGTTTGCCGCGCCCGGTGTCGTGGTCAGTTATACCGACGATCCTGATGTGCAGAACGGGTCGAAGTTTCGGGCGCTGGGCTTGCAGATTGCGGCGGGAGTGCCGTTGCAGGTGGGCGAGGGCGCGGAGTTCAGGACGTTCCGGCTGGGGTTGTTCGGGTTGGATAAACTGGCGGACGTTCCGGCCACGGTGGCAAGGCTGCGGCGGGCGGTTGAGGCGGTTTTGTAGCTCAGCGGACGCCCAGACCGGCCTTCATCAGCGTTTGGCGCACCGGCTTTAGCGCGTGGAGCGCGGTCAGTGCGCTGGCGCGCAGGTCGCGCAGGGGGGGCAGACCCAGCATCGCAGCGCGGTTCAGGGCGTCGATGGCGATGACGCGGGCTTGGACCTGTGCGTGGCGGCGGCGATGGTAGGTGTCCAGCATTTTGGCACTGCCGAGGTCGACTTGGGCCAGGTCGAGCAGGCAGGCGAGGTCGGCCAGGCTCATATTAAGGCCCTGCGCGCCGATCGGGGGCAGGACGTGGGCGGCTTCGGCCATCAGGGCTGTCCGCTCACCCGACATGCGGGCGGCGATCTGGGTGATGATCGGCCATTGGGTCAGGCGGGTCGCCAGTGTCAGCGGCCCGAGGATGTGGCAAGAGCGGGTGTTGAGGGCGGCCGCAAATTCAGGCACGGGCAGGGCGGCGAGGCGCTGCACCTCTGGCCCGGTTTCCATCCACACCACGGCGGAACAGGGTTTTCCATCGCGATCGGGTAGGGGGACAAGGGTAAACGGCCCGCCGGAGCGATGGATTTCGGTTGAGATGTTCTGGTGCGGCACGGGGTGGGTGACGGCGAAGCTGAGTGCTTTTTGGCCATAGCGAATGGTTTTCACCGGGATATTGAGCGCGTCACGCATCGTAGAGTTGCGGCCATCGGCGGCGATGACGAGTTTGGCGGTGACGTGGCTATTGTCGGACAGGGTTACGCGTGCCTCTGACGTGCGGGTCAGGAGGGCCGTGGTCGCGGTGTCGGGGCGGAAGGTGACGTTGGGCAACTCAGCCAAACGCGCGACCATTTCGCGGCGCAACAGCCAGTTCGGCAGGTTCCAGCCAAAGGGCTGATCGGAGATTTCGGACGCGTCGAAGTCCTTGATCAGTCGGGCTTCCGACACCGGACCGCCAGCGTCGACGATCCGCATGATTTGCAGGCGGGCCGCGTGGGGGGCGAGCCGGTCCCACAGACCAGCCGCTTGCAGCACTGCCACGGCGGGTTGCAGAAAGGCGGTGGTGCGAAGGTCGGCACCATCGGCGCCCTCATCGGTAACGGGCGGCGTGGGATCAACGCAGATCACCTGAAACCCGGCAGTGCCAAAGGCAGCGGCGGCGGTCAGGCCCGCGACACCACCGCCAGAGATCAGAACGTCGGTATTGATGCGTGTCATGTGGCCAATCTAGGGGGCGTTGCCGGGAAAGCGAGGCGGCATGGTGTCTCAGATAATGGTGGTCAGGAATTGGGCCAGATCGGCGGTATGGTGGTGGATATGCAGGGCGGGCACGGGTTTGTCCGCAACATGAACGGTCCGCATTCCCATCGCATGGGGGGCGCGCAGGTTGCGGGTGTCATCCTCGAACATGGCGGCGGTCTTGGGGTTGAGGTTGTCGGCGGTAAAGATCGCCTCGAACGCGGCGCGTTCTGGTTTGGGCAGAAAGCCTGCGTGTTCAACGCCGTAGACTGCATCGAACAGGCCGTTCAGACCACGGGCGGCCAGCACCTTTTCGGCATAGGGCGCGCAGGCGTTGGTGTAGACGATGCGGCGACCGGGCAGGCGGGCAATGGCGGCCGCCAGTTCAGGGTCCGTGGGCAAAACCGTGAAGTCGATTTCGTGAACATCGGTCAGATAGGGGGTGGGATCGACGCCATGTTCCCGCATCAGCCCCGCGAGGGTGGTGCCGTAGGTGTCCCAGTAGTGTTGGCGCAGGCGGTTCGCCTCCGTCTTGCCGACGTTCAGGGCGGACATAACCCAAGCGGTCATACGCACCTCTATCTGGTCGAACAGGCGATAGCGCGGCGGATACAGCGTGTTGTCGAGGTCAAAGACCCAAGTGGTGACATGGTGAAAATCGGATTTCATGGGACAGGGTTTACAGGGTCTGGGCGGGTGCCGCAACTTGGGTTGTTGCGGGGGCATCTGGTGGATAGGATGCGGCAAACGGGGGAACGCATGTCGAAAGACGCCTATACGCTTATCATGGAGGCCATCGAGGCGGGGCTTTTCAAGCCCGGCGACCGGCTGGTCGAGGCGGAACTGGCAGAGCGGTTCGGCGTGTCGCGGACCCCGGTGCGCGAGGCGCTGCAACGGCTGGAAACCCAAGGGATGCTGACACGGGACGGTCGTAGCCTGATCGTGGCGTCGCTGGATCATAACCAGCTGGCGGAACTGTACATGGTGCGGACCGAGTTGGAGGGGCTGGCGGCCCGGTTGGCTGCGCGTCATGCGACCGAAGAGGAACTGAACGTGCTGCGGGTGATGGTGGCGGATGACAAGGCGCTGTTGGGCGGCGATCCGCGTCTGTTGTCACGCGCGAACAAGCGGTTTCACAAGCAGATCCATCTGGCGTCGCACAACCGGTTTCTGGTGCAGCAACTGGACCTTGTGCATCGGTCGATGGCGCTGATGGCGACCACATCGTTCGCGGCAGAGGGGCGGGATGGCCCGGCATTGGCGGAGCATGAGGCGATCGTGGCAGCGATTGTCGCGCGGGATGGCGACGCAGCCTATACGGCGCTGCGCGAGCATATATCGAAGGCATACGAGACGCGACTGCGGGTGGATGCGGGGGAATTGCGGGTTCGGTAGCGCACGGGGTGCTGGCCGCTCGGGGTTTCACACCCCCAGACCCCCGTGGGATATTTGCGCCAATATGAAAGGCGAAATTTTAGATGAATTTTAGGAATCGTGAGGTCCGCTTTGGCCCTTGTAGAATGCGCCGTGGCTGGTTTTGTCCCAGTAGAATGGGCGTTTGAGCATTTCCCACAAGGCTTTGTAGGCGGCGATGGCCTGCAGGGGGAAATACAGCGTCAGTGTCGGCACCCAGAGCAGGCAGATATTCTGGCCGGATCGGCGCAGACCAATCATGCCGATGGTGATGTTGAGAACCTCGCTCGCGATGAAAAGCGTGGTCATGGCCGTGATGAGGGCAGGGAACATCAGGGGTTGCAATGGATGCGCGAAGCCGAGTGCGAGCGCCCAGAACGACCAGAGCAGCGGCATCAGTATGGCCTGCGACAGCGAACCCAAGAACAGCGCCTGAAACGCCACGAAGCCGCGTGGACCAAGCTGATTCCACAGCGCAAAGGGGGTTCGCATGTGGGTCATATAGGTCATGAGATAGCCCTTGATCCAGCGCGACCGCTGCTTGACCCACGGCACGGTGCGGCAGTTCGCCTCTTCGTAGGTCGTTGTCGGGATCACCTCTGTCCGATAGCCGTGTCGCGCCAGACGCATCCCGAGGTCGGCATCTTCGGTGACGTTATGAGCGTCCCAGCCGCCAAGTTTTTCCAGCACGGTGCGGCGGAAAAACAGGGTGGTGCCGCCAAGCGGGATCGGCATGCCTAGACGTTGCAAGCCAGGCAGGATCACGCGGAACCAGCCCGCGTATTCGATGGTGAAACAGCGGGCGAGCCAGTTTGTGCGCGGGTTGTAGTAGTCCAGAACGCCTTGCAGGCAGGCGACCTCTGGACCGCGCTGGTGAAAGTGGTCGACGACCTTGCGGATCTGGTCGGGTTCCGGCGCGTCTTCGGCATCGTAGACGCCGACGATTGTGCCGCGGCATTGGGTCAGGCCGAAAT
>JBDSXE010000224.1:0-7402 GCA_039926325.1 Paracoccaceae bacterium
CAGACAAAAGCTCGTCGGCACAGCCCTGCAAAACGTTCAGGGCTTTGTGGATTACTTCGTCCGGGCTAGATTTGCGGCTTGCCCGTGCTTTTGCCAAAGGTACGGCAGCCAGTCGGTTAGGGTTCGCGTCAACCGCAACTGGTGGTTGGATCGGCGTGTTTTGCGAAGCCTGCTTTTGCTCGGGAATAACCACTTTGTAGCGTTCCAGAAGCATGTAGGCGTGATCCAGATCGGCGGTTCTTGCCTGATCGACCTGCTGGCGAATACCTTCGAAGAACGCCTTGCCGCCGCTGGACCGCCACAGTCCGTCATTGCCTTCAGTACCGCCTTTGCGCGCAGAAGCGGCCTGCAGCGTGGCGATGGGAAACAGGCACAGGAATTCGTCGGCCACAATGGGCTGCAGCCGGGCGATCCGGTCGGTCAGTTCGCCCTTCATGTGCAGGCGGTCGGCCCGTGTCAGCGCAAGAAAGCTGTGATCCTTCAGATGTTCGGGGACCTGCGACCACAGGGCGCGTTCGCGGTCGTCAAACTGCTGCGAACACCAGATGGCAATGTCAGAGCGTTTCACCATCCAGTCCAGCAGTTGATCCTGTTCGGACCGGGCATGCGAAAGAGTGACCTCTGCAAAGCTCCATTCCTTTAGGCGCGGATCGGGCAATTGCTGGCTGAACCGGACGGCCTGTGCCGGGATGAGCGCGGCATCAAGCACGCCTTCATCGGTGCGAATGGTGCCATCCGCCATGACAACCTGCCAGCGGGCGGTGTCACCGAAGCTGAGTTCGACCGCCGCAATCCCGTCAACGTCGGGCATCAGACGCGCGCCCAGCAGCATGTTGATGAGGTTGGTTTTGCCCGAACCTGCCAAGCCGATCATGGCAATACGGGTCGGCTGATTTAGTTGCCGCATCAGGCGCTGCCCGATGGAGCGGCCCTCGGGTGGCAAGGCATCGCTTTGCAGCGCGTGGTGAAGACGAAGAGCGACCTGTTCGATTGCGGCCATAGCGATCACCCCTCGCTTTCAGCGGAAAAGTTGCGCGAAACCTGTTTGCCCTTACGCCGAACCTGCAGCTGCACCGTCGTGCGTTTCGAGGTTGTGGTGCGTCTTGTGGCAGGCCGCGATGATTGCTGGACGGGCGCATCGTGCTTGCAAACCTTGACCACGCACAGCGACACGTTGTCCTGATCCGGGTCGTCCCTGTCGCGGATTTCTTGCAGCAATTTGGCGCTGATCTCTGCGCTCGGGCGGTCGCGTGCGTCATAGACAAGGGCCGCGATCCGGGGCTCGTCCAGAAACAGCAGGCCATCGCTGGCGACAATCAGAATGTCACCATCCAGCAGGTCCAAAGGAAGGTCGCGACAGTCGATTTCCGGCACATCCGCCCCCAGCAGCACCGAAGTCAGGCAGTAGCGGTCGGGGTCCTGATCCGCTTCGCGCTGCGAGATCAGGCCGTTCACGACCATGCGGCTTAACCGGCTGGCCACCGAATGTTCTTGATTGAGGCGTGACATCCGGTCGCCGCGCAGCAGGTACAGCGGCGAATCTCCAACCGAAATCCAGTACAGGTGGTTTCGCACGATCAACGGTGCCACCAGCGTCGAACCCATGCCGCGCTGATCAGGTCGGTCAGTCGTGTGACGCGCGACCTGACCATTGGCGCGGTCCATGGCATAGCGCAGAATGGCCCCCATGTTACGCTCTAGGTACGACGGGTCGTTGGCATATAGTTGCAGTTCCTCGAAGAACTCCTGCACGACGATCTTGCTGGCCACGTCACCGGCGGCGTGGCCACCCATTCCATCCGCCAGCACGATGTAGCCCAACCCGGAACCCGCCGGAAAATGCGTGGCAATTGCATCTTCCTGCAAATCCCGCCGACCGATGGCCGCTGCGGTAGCTGCGTCGTACAGGTATTCGAAGTCATCCAGCATGTTCAGGTCCGATCAAGCATTCGCGGCCCAAGAGAAATTCTCGCCGCACACTGCGACAAGGCGTAGCGTCGTCTCACCCACCCGGATCTGATCGCCGTTGCGGACTTGTTCGGTACTCAGCAGCGGTTTGTTGTTCAGCCGGACAATGTTCGACCTGCCGCTTTGGCCAACAAAAAAGCTATTTTGTTCCGAGTCGTAGGCAATCGAGATGTGGTTTTCGCGCGAAATGCTGTTGTCGCCAAAGTTCAGGCAAACGCTCTGATCCTCGCCGCGGCCGACCCGCGAAACGCCGTCATGCAGGGCAAAAGACGCACCGCGCCCCGGGCCGGCAACAACGACAAGCCACGCCACCGGAAAACCATCATCGGCGCGGCTGGACTCTTTCTCGAACGGGCTGGCCATACCCATGCTTTCCGGGTTGAACCCCAGAAGCCGGGTCTTCACGCGGCCGGACCGGTTCGATCCCCGACCTGCTGCCGGCGGCGGAACCTGAAGCCCGGCATCGGTCAGTATTTCCTCTGGCCGGGCGGGTTGCTGCACGCTGACGAATGGCATTTCGCTTAAAGGCCGCTGATTTGCGGGTTCCGCTACATGGGTCGGGGGTGCCGAAGGTACGATGGAAAACGTCGGCGGCGTCGGTTCGGCCTCGGCGCGATCGTAGGCTGTCATGGCATGCCGAAGCCGCTTTTCTTCACTCGGCTCACGTACCGGCGCATCGGTTGTCTTCCACGAAATCGCATCATTCCGCCCGCTTTCAAGGTTTTTCAGCTTGTCAAAGGGCGACCCGCCTTTCAGCGCGCGGAGCGATCCGGAATCAAGATAGAGGGTGCCTTGCGGCGCCGGGTGTTCAACGGTGACCGGCGCAGCCTGCATAGGCTCACTTTCAACACTCACCGGGTTTGGGTCATATCCGTCATCAATTCCGTCCGACTCGTCAGCATTGACCCAAGCATTCAGAACGCTGTCAAAATGCTGATCTTCGACCATTGGGGAAACTTCGGGCGCAAAAATATTCGTCTCCGAAGTCGCAATCAAAGGCTCGGGCAGTTGTTCAGGTTGTGCAAACGCGCGACCCACGTCGGCATCAGGCGCGTCAAACTGATCAGGTATTGCAAGTTCCTGAAAGCTGTCGTCATCGCCGTCAGGCAAAGGGAAGGGCGTGCTGTCCGGTTTGGCGCTGCGCTTCTCGGAAATGATGTCGCGAATGAACTTCATGTGGTGAGGTCTCCGTGCAAGCGTGCTTGATATGGGCAGGTTTTCAGGTGGTGCAGGTTTCTGGGCGACGTGACAGGCAGCGTGCAAGCAGGGTCAGCAATGACGTTTTCTTTGCAGGCACCGGCTGCTGGACTCTGACCGCTGAAACCAGATCAGGTTCTGCATCAGGTATGATTTCAGGCTCCGTAACCGGCTCTGCCTCAACGGAAGGATGCGGGTCTTCGCGCGCGCGCTCAATAACCTGCAGCAGTGCCTCTTGCTGATCCGCCCATGTCGCCAGATCGCCAACTGGGCTGCCGAATATATCGACCCACAACTTTTGCGCTGGTGCTGCGGCAGCCTCGGCGTGGATCCTCAACATCGACGGTTCAATCCGACCCGACCGACCAAGCGAGTTCACCTTCAGGTTTGCGTTGACGTCGCGGACAAGTTTGGAAACCGCTGCATACAAACCGGCATCACCCACCTGCACCCTGATCGGTGCGGGCCGCACTTTCGGGAACTGATCCAGTGCTTTCATCCATTGATCCGCGTTCTGCGGACGGCGCTCTCTGGCGATTTGCAATGCCAGGTCGATGGTTGCCAAGACGTGATAGCCGCAGTTCCAGCCACCCGAAGCCAGCGGGACATAGGGGTCCGCCGCACCCGCCTTGATCGCCATGCGGCGGGTCTGGGCGTCTGGTGGGACTTGACCGGTAATCAGGTGATGAAAGGTTGCGCCAAGCGAGTAGATGTCGCTGGAAAAATCCTGAGGCTCTCCGGGCGTGTAAAATTCGGGCGGGGAATACCCGTCCTTCACAGCCGGAAGCGAAACGTCGGCCAGCGCCGGATTGGCGGACCGCGCCCCTGCCGCACCGAAATCAATAAGCGTGATCCGGTCGGCGCCATCTACACGGATGTTGTCGGGTGCTATATCGCGGTGCAGAATTCCGTTGGCATGGATGTGCCGGACTGCCTTCAGGGTTTCCCGAAGGGTAGCTTCCAGAAACGCCGGGGTCAGCCGCTGGGGTTCATCCTCCAGCACCGAAATCAGATCGATTCCCTCGACATAGTCTAGCGCCATGTAGGCGGTATTGTTCTCTTCAAACACCTGATGAACGGCGACGACATAGGGATGTTTCAACGTCGCAACGCCGCGCGCTTCGCGCAGGAACTGTTGCTTCAGCGTGACGAACTGCGCCTCGACCATCGGTGAGATTGCGTGGACCCGTCCGTTCGTACGCTCGCAAATACCTGAAGGGAAACACTCTTTTATGACAACATGCCGTTCAAGACTGTCGCGCGCGACATAGGTCATGGCGAAGCCGCCCTTTTGCAGCGGCTCTAGTATCTCGTATAGCCCGTTCAGAAGACGCGTGCCGGGCGGCAGCTCATCCGGATCAGCGCCCCGCAGCGAAACCATCACGTTCATAAGCGACCACCCTTCAGTTCCTCAAGGCGATGTGCACAGAAAATCGAAACTCTCAATTAAGGCCTAGCGCCATATTTTGGTTCAATTGTGATCAGAACGTGGCCAGTGTGAGACGAGGCATTCAAGTTGTAATGGCTTGAACGCGGGGGCGTTCGGCAGGGCGTACAGATCGCCTGCGTCTGGCATCGAAGAGGAACGATCCACGCGACCGCTTGCGAAGGCTTGGACGCCCCCGCTAGTATTGCCACAGCGCAGCAATACAGGGAGGCCGGTCATGGCAGAGAAAATTCGGTGGGGCATTCTGGCGACCGGCTGGATTGCAGAGCTGTTCGTCAAGGATTTGCTGCTGACAAAGCACCACGTGACGGCTGTCGGGTCGCGCTCCCAAGATAGTGCCAACCGGTTCGCCAAGGAATTCGGCATCAAGACGGCGCACGGCAGCTATGAAGCCTTGGCCGCCGATCCCAATGTCGACATCATCTACATTGCCACCCCGCACCCCCAGCACGTCGCGGCTGCAAAGTTGGCGCTGAATGCGGGCAAGCATATTCTTGTGGAAAAGCCATTCGCCATCAATGCCATCGAGGCAGCCGAAATTGTCGACCTGGCCAATGCCAAGGGCCTGATCGTGCTGGAGGCGATGTGGACCCGCTTCCTGCCGCACATGCGCCGCATCCGTCAGATCATCGCGGATGGCACGATTGGCGAGGTCCGCTCTATTACCGCCGACCACCGCCAGAAACTGTCGGACGATCCGAAACATCGCCTGAACGCATTGGAACTGGGCGGCGGTGCGCTGCTTGATCTTGGGATCTACCCGATTTCATTCATCTGGGACATTCTGGGCAAGCCTGTGTCGATCAAGGCATCCGCCAGCTTCCGTGAAACCGGTGCCGACGCGCAGGTTGCCACGATTTTCCACTTCGCTACGGGCGCCATTGCGACCACCCTGTCGTCAAGCGACAGTGCTGGGCCGAACCGGGCAAGCGTCGTGGGCACCAAGGGGCGGATCGACATTGATCAGGTCTGGTATTCTCCGACGACGTTTCGCGTTTATGGCAGCGATAATGCACTGGTCGAAACCTATGATGGCGCGGTTGAAGGCCGGGGGATGCAGTTTCAGGCCGATGAAGCCGAGCGGCTTATCAACGCGGGACTGACAGCGGGGGAAATCATGCCGCCCGCGCAAACGGTGGCGATCATGCGGACGTTGGATGAAATACGGGCGCAGATCGGGCTAAAGTATCCCAGCGAGTAAGACGGGTTCGGGATAAACGCCGCAACGGTTCTGGCGGGCGAAAGCGGGTTGGCTGCAACCGCTTTCGGATTGCCATTCGTTCAGGCGGCTGCGGGTGTCGGTTCGCCAATCGACAGCATCAGGCGGTTCGCCCAGTTGAAGAAGCCTGCCGCCAAGACCAGATCCACTTGTTCGCCCAGGTCAAAACCAAAATGCAGCAAATCGGCTGAAGTGTCGGCTGTGAAGGCAGGGGACGTCCGGGTCAGGGCGGCGGCGGCCGCAACTACCGTGCCACTGCGTCCAGACAGCGGCGACGGGATACCTTTTTCCAGCAAGATATTCACCTCATCGGCGCGTTTCAGGTGGTGAATTGCAACGCGCGCATGAACCGAAGCGCAGAAGATGAAGCCGTTCAGTCGGGAAACAGCGGCGGCTGCCAGTTCGCGTTCGGCCCGTGGAAGCCCACTCTTTGTATTGTAGAAAATATCCTTATCGGTGCGGGTGCGTGCGCCCAGCACCGTTGGATCATGCGCGAGCAGCATGAAATATTGGGATTTTGCGCGGGACTTGTCGACCAGCCCAAACCAGTGCCGTTCGGTCAGTTCGGCCTCGTCTAACGGTTTCAGCTACGGCAACCAGCCCAGTTCGTCAGCGGTGAATTGCACGGGCACATGGTTGTTGGGATGGGTGATGATGGTGTCGGTCATGGTGATCCTCAAGCGTGAACGGCGGTTTTGGCATAGGCCGCGTTTACGGCGCGCAGCCCCGACACGACCCTGATTTGAAAGCTTAGAAACGCCACAAGCTGTAACAGGGTGACGATTCCGCCAATGCTCCACCCGCTGTTCAGCAAATCCTGCAACCCTTGGGGTGAGGCGTCGCGCGGGTGCAGCACTAGCAGTCCGCTTGTTCCAAGGCGGCAGCCAGCCGGACACCCAATTCTTCGCCACGCTCTTTGCTTACCCGGTAGGCCGGCCCATCGCGATCCTCGACCGACAACGGGCCTTTGGGGAAATGGCCATACGGACCGGCAGCGCGGGTGTTTTCAGCTTCCCACAGCACGATATTCGCGGTGTGGCCCTCGTCGGCATCGGTGCGTTGCAGCAGGGCGCGATAGTGGTCGCGGGTCTCAGCCTGATCGTGCATGGCGGCGACAAAGGCCGCTACGGCGTGGCGTTCCAGCAGCGACACCGGGCCCGGTTCGGCGGGATGCAGTAACAGCTGGTAGCAAAGTTCGACCTGAGCGCGGGCTTCCGTGCGCGCGGCAAAAACGGTTTCCAGCGGCGATCCGAGGTCAATGCCTGCAAGGCGGTCGATGAGGGTGGTCATGGCAATACCTTTCCTGAAGAGTTCAAACGGCACTGGCCCGCAGGCGCGCAGGATAGGGTGGGTCGATCCACCCAAGCTGCGGGGCAACGTGGGTGGCAAACAATTCGTTAGAGCGCAGGATGAACGCGTGCAGCGGATCGACCGAATGGACCTGCACTGCTATTTCCGCCGCGTGGTCCAGCAGACGGTCGCGCGCCAGCGACCCTGCCACCTCGTCCGGCGTGCCGACATACGTGTCCATCGTTCGGATCAGGTCATCCAGCGTATCACCGGGGAGCACA
>JBDSXE010000225.1:0-2502 GCA_039926325.1 Paracoccaceae bacterium
GATATCCCAGCCCCAAGGCAGACGAGGCTTCAAACTGGCCCTTCGGTATGGCCTCGATCCCAGCGCGGAAAATTTCGGCCGTATAGGCAGCCGAAACCAGCGACAGAGCGGTTACTGCCGACATGAAAGGCGATAGGCGAATGCCAACAAAAGGCAGCGCGTAGTAAATGATGATCAGCAGCACCAGCAGCGGGATCGATCGCATAAAGTTGATGTATAGCTTGGCGATAATCTGCATCCAGCGTGCCGCATAAAGCCGAACCAGCGCCAGAACCATCCCAAGCACCAGACCAGCAATGATGCTGACCACGCCGATTTGCACGGTGATCCACAAGCCAGACATCAGCAGCGGAAATGTGCGGATCAGGACGGGCAGGTTGAAAAAGGTGTCAAAGATTTCCATCGGGTCCGCCTGTTTTCTTCTTTTGTAGCGTTAAGGGGCGGCAAAATGCGCCGCCCACTTGTCATTGAAACGGTCACTTCAGCTTTGGCATATCCATAACCTTCACGGTCGACGTCGTCGCTTCAGGATCGGCACCGAACCACTTCTTGTGGGTCGCGGCAATGAAGCCTTCATTCTTCAACGCCGTCAGCACATCGCTGACTTTCGCGGCGAGCGGGTCATCCTTGGCAAACATCATCGAATACTGCTCACCCGTCAAAATACGCTCGACGACCGCGAACTGGGGCTTGTCCTTGACATAGTATTGCAGGGCGGGGATGTCGCTGATGTAGCCATCAATCCTGCCATTCCCAAGGTCCAGCATCGCAGGGGCCAGCCCTTCAAAGCGCCGGATGTCGGCAAAACCGTATTCCGCCGAATGGCCGGTGGCCCAGATGTCGCCCGTCGATCCGGTATCAACGCCGATGATCTTGCCCTTCATGTCAGCCAGACTTTTTAAACCGCTTGCGGCAGTAACCGTTAGCGACTGGTCGCTGTCGTAGTAGGGCTGAGCAAAGCTGACTTCGGCCAAGCGCTTTGGCGTGATGGTGATTGACGACATGGCCATGTTGATCCGACCAGATTGCACGGCCGAGAACAGACCGTTGAAGGGAATATTCTCGATCGTCACGTCCCGTCCCAAGCGCTTGCCAACCTCATTCGCCAGATCAATCTCAAAGCCGACGTTTGCACCGGACTCGTCCTGAAACTCCCACGGCACGTTGCCGATATTGGCACCGACGGTCAAAGTTTCAGCAGATGCAATCGCGCCAAATGTCATCGCCATACCGATCGCGGCGGCCTTCAAGAACACTTTTCTCATCATGTCGTTGGTCCTTTCCCTGTTTGATTTATGTGCTACTGTCAAACCGGTCTGACCGGTCAGGCCAGATTAAGCATGCTGTGTTTTTGATTGCAAGATCATAGCTGTTGAGAAACCAACCTGTGTAACTCCGTATGGGTTCGTCATATGGGTTCGTCGAACTTGCAGTCTTGAAAGGAAGTGAAACGTGTCGCGCAGCCTACTGTCTTCTCCCGGCTGGACGCCTCTGCCGCAGGTGGTGGCCCGGCGAATTCAAAGGATGCTGCTGGACGGCGCGTTAAAGGCAGGGGACAGGATACCTTCACAGCGTATCCTGTCAGACCAGTTCAAAGTCAGCCGTGCGTCCCTGCGAGAAGCCTTGCTGACTTTGGAAACGCTGGGTTTGATCAAAACAGAACCGGGGCGCGGAACCTTTGTCGCCGCAGGTCGATCAGAACCGCATGGCGCTTTGAAATGGCGCTATTCCGATAGCTTTGCGATGGCGGATGTCTTTGGAACCCGCGTGATGCTCGAGGGTCAGATCGTCGAAAGTGCTGCAACCGCGATAGACCAAACCGCGCTGGCAGAGTTACGCATCGCGACGGATGAGATGGAGAGATGTTGGGCCGCCGGGGATCTTCTGGCGAATGTCGACGCCGATCTTCGGTTTCACTCGACGATTGCACGCTGCTGCACAAACCTGATGCTTCAAACTCTTTATGAAACCGTCCAAAGCCTACTGAATGAAACGCAGCGCCTGCCTATTCCGCGAACCAATCCGTCCCGGATGAACGCTTCTGTGGCAGAGCATCGGGAAATCATTGCAGCACTGGAAGTAGGCGATGGTGAAGCGGCACGAAATGCAATGCGCCGCCATATCACAAACACCGCCGTTTGTGCCGGAATAGGCTTGTAAGCGGCTCTGTTGCACAAATCGTGTGACGGCCGAACTGCCGCTTCTCCCGGACAGAGCTATTCCATGACCATTGTGACGGGGATGCCGAGCGCGGTGTAGCCGTTCAGCACGGCAACACGAACTTGGAACTCCGCGACCTGGCGATCGAAGTCCCGTGCCATGAGGCGCTGACCCAGCAATTTGGCGCAATGCATCGTCGTTTCGACGCGGCTTCGGCGGTGGTATCCACTCCATCGTCGCCACAGCGCACGGCCCAGGTATTTTGACGCCCGTAGCGCCTCGTTGCGCGCGAGGGCACCTGCCGTGGTCGTCTTCCAAGGCTTCGCATGTCTGCGGGGAGGA
>JBDSXE010000226.1:0-2935 GCA_039926325.1 Paracoccaceae bacterium
GCGAATTTTTTCACCTTCTGCCGCACCCGTCGAACGCAGCTCGTTGGCCACCCGCTTACGCTCGGCTTCCATGCGGCGATAGACCGACTCGGTAATAGCTTCGACGTAGTCGACGCGCGTAATCCGAACGTCGATCACATCAATGCCCCAGGGCTTGGCGCCCCGCACTACGCTAAGAACTTCTTTCTTGACATCAGCCATCAGTGCCTCGCGTTTGAGCGAGAGCAGATCCTTTACGGTGCGCCGGTTGATTTCTTCCTGGAACGCATTGCGAACCACGCGATTCAACTGGTTGGCACCGGCCTTTTCATCAAGCCCGACGTTGCGGATGTATTCGGAAGGATTGATGATGCGCCAGCGAACGTACCAGTCGATCACGACGCGCTGCTTTTCAGCTGTCAGCATCGGCTCGGAATCAGTGCTGTCCAGCGTCAGCAAACGCCTGTCGATGTAGGAAACGTTCTGAAACGGAGGCGGAAGCTTGAAATTCAGACCCGGCTCAAGAACCACCTCCTTGATTTGTCCAAGGGCATATACCACGCCAAACTGGCGCTGGTCCACCACGAACAGCGTGGAACTGAGCAATGCCAGAAGCACCAGCAATGAAGAAACGACGAGTCCAACTCTATTCACTTTTTTTCCTTAGCGGGTTTCACGTTCGCGGGTGCGGGAAGTATCCCGGGCCCGGGAGTCCAAAGGAACTCCATTAGGCGGGGCTTGTGCTGCAGGCACCGTCGACAGCGGCAACGTCGCATCGCTGCCTGCCGCCGTGCCGCCCGTTCCGGTCATCTGCATGATCTTGTCGAGTGGCAGGTACAACAGGTTGGATCCCTGACGGGATTCAACCAGCACCTTGGTCACGTTGGTATAAACCTGCTGCATGGCATCGGTATACATGCGGTCGCGGGTAACCTGCGGGGCTTTCTGATATTCGGTCAGGACCGAGGAGAAACGCTGCGCGTCACCCTGCGCCTGCGCAACGATACGGGCCTTGTAGGCATCGGCCTCTTCCTTCAGACGCGACGCCGAACCAACGGCGCGGGGAACCACGTCATTGGCATAGGCCTGGGCTTCATTCTTGGCGCGTTCACGCTCCTGACCAGCCTTCAGCACATCATCGAAAGCCGCCTGGACCTGTTCGGGGGGACGCACACCGCTTTGCTGTAAATTGATGGCGACCACTTCGACACCAACCTTGTAACGGTCCAGGATCGTCTGCATGAGCACCCGGACACGCGGGCCAATCTGGTCACGCTCTTCAGCAAGCGCCATGTCCATTTTCATCTTGCCGACAACTTCGCGCACGGCAGTTTCTGCAGCCTGGACCACTGCGGCGGCAGGATCCTTGCTTTCAAACAGATAGGCGCGGGCATCGTTCAGGCGGTATTGCACTGCAAACTTGATCTCGACGATATTTTCGTCTTCGGTCAACATGGCCGAATCGCGCAGGCCGGTCGCCTTGAGAACCGTGTCACGCCCCACATCGACCGAACGGATCTGGGTGACCACGACGATCTCGTGACGTTGTATCGGGTAGGGCAAACGCCAGTTGAAACCGGCGCCGACAGTGGAGCGGTATTTGCCAAACTGGGTGATCACCGCTTGCTGACCTTCCTGAACGATGAAAAAGCCGGTGCCGAGCCAGATCAACGCCACCACGGCGGCAATCAGGCCCACGCCGATACCCGCATTTTTCATGTCAGGCTGAAAGCTGCCGCCGCCTTTGTTGCCTCCACCGCCAAAACCATCGCGGTTGCCGCCGTTCTTTGCGCCGCCAAACAAGTTGCCCAGTTTTCGGTTGAAGTCGCGCCACAGCTCGTCCAAGTCGGGCGGACCCTGATTGGAGCCTTGTGGACGATTTGGCGGCTTGGGCGGCTGGCGGTCATCCCGCGGCGTGTCGGGCTTGGCGCCATCCGATGCTGACTTGTCTTCATCCCGGCCCCAGCGCGGATCATTCAGATTGAATATGCCTTGGGCGCGTTGTCTAAGCCGACCCGGAAAGTTTGTCAGCGTTTGCAGCACGGGATTCAAATTCATGAAAAAAACTCGCTTTTTTGTTACACCGACATTGTGCCTAATGAAACTACCCGGGAGGGCAATATCATTGGGGTGTTTGGGGGCTCTGGCCTGACTGGATGCGTGAACCCTGAATCGCCAGCAATTCGCGCAGAAGGTTCAGGCCTTCGCCGGTCTTGGCACTTACAAATACACGCTCGACACTCCGGCTGGCGCCTTCAAATGCATCCCTGAGCTCAAACCTGTCCTGCAGGTGCAGCGGCCAACTGCTTTTTTCAATAGCGTCGAGTTTGTTGAATACGAGTATTTGCGGAACATCCTCGGCGCCGATCTCGGAAAGCACGCGCTGTACCTGCTCGATCTGCTCAAGGTAGTCAGGATTGGAGGCATCGACCACATGCAGCAGCAGATCCGCATCGACCGCTTCTTTCAGGGTTGCCGCAAAGGCATCAATCAACCCATGCGGCAAGTCGCGAATGAAGCCGACGGTATCCGACAGCGATGCGAAACGTCCAGTCTCGCCCAGGTAAAGCTGGCGCGTGGTGGTGTCCAGCGTTGCAAAAAGCTGATCGGCGGTATAAGCAGTGGCCTTGACCAATGCATTGAACAGCGTGGATTTTCCGGCATTGGTGTAACCCACCAGCGAAACCGAAAATGAATTGCGCCGCTCGCGCTGCTTTCGCTGCGTCTGGCGCTGCTTTTTGACCTTGGTCAGGCGTTCCTTGGTACGCTTGATGGCATCGCCAATCATGCGCTTGTCGAGTTCGATCTGTTTTTCTCCCGGACCGCCGCGCACGCCTGCACCGCCCGTCTGGCGCTCAAGATGCGACCAGCGGCGGACCAGCCGGGTTGAGACGTACTGGAGGCGGGCCAACTCCACCTGAAGTTTGCCTTCGTGACTGCGGGCGCGTTGTGCGAA
>JBDSXE010000227.1:0-8289 GCA_039926325.1 Paracoccaceae bacterium
TCAGCGCCAAAGCGGGAAAAACCAACGCCTCGTTCAGCTTTTGGTTGCCGAACGGATGGCCATGCAAAACCTCGTGCTGCAACGATGAAAACTGCGTGATGGCGATCGCTGTCAGCATCAGCGACGCTAGCGGATGCTCGCCCCACAGCATCGTGCCAGCCGCCCAGACCAGATAGGTCAGGACCAGCAGCAATATCGTCGGCCATTCGATTGGTTCGTCCCGTGCTGGGCGCATTTCCGCCTCCATTCCACAAACCATAACATTTTCGCTTGCGTCGCATAATTCAGAGGATACGCAACATCACGTCACCAGCGTTGTGTAAAGTCACCAAATGCCCCCTATGATGGACAAACGCGACCGCGCCGAAGTGTTTCGCCTGCGCTTGGCAGAGGCGTTGTTGCGCGATGGCCAAAGCCAAAGCGGTCTGGCGCGTGCTGCAGGCGTAGATCGGTCCACGATTTCCGCCTTGCTCGCCCCCGGTACGCGACTGCCGAATGCCCAGCTTGCCGCCGATTGCGCGCAGGCTTTGCGGGTTTCAACCGACTGGTTGCTGGGTCTGACCGATCATCCCGACCCGCCCGACCGCCTGCTGGCCGATGCTGTTCAGATGATACCCGCCACCCGCGCCCTGTTTGACGCGACGATCTACGGTTGGCACCGCGATGCTGCAGGCTACAAAATCCGCCATGTGCCCGCTACCATGCCGGACATGCTGAAAACTCCCGCCGTCGTCGAATGGGAATACCGCGAAGCCCTCGGGCCAAAAGCGGCGCAAGCGATCCAAAGCTTTGAGACTCAGCTCGCATGGTTGCGCGGTGCCCGCTCCGACTATGAAATCGCCGTCCCGATGCACGAAGTGGCCAGTTTCGCCGCCGCCACCGGCTATTGGTCCGGCCTTTCCGCCGAAGTCCGCGCCGCCCAGATCGACACGCTGATCCGGCTGTGCGACGAACTTTATCCCGTCCTGCGCCTGTACCTTTTCGACGCGCACCGGGTGTTTTCCGCGCCTGTCACCGTCTTTGGTCCGCATCTGGCGGTGATTTATCTGGGCCGCCACTACCTCGTGTTCCGCGACCCCGCCAAGATCGCGGCGGTGTCGCAACACTTCGACTGGCTGGTCAAGGAAGCCCCGCTTGGCGCCCGCGACGCGGCGGTCTATCTGCGCGACCTGCGCGGCCAAATCACCTAGAATACCACCAACTGTCCAAGGTCATAGCCGTTGAACCGCAGGATATCCCGCGCCGCTTTCAACCGATCTGGCGGCAGTTTTGCATCGCGGTTCAGCACAAACCCCATGCCGCCGGAGGGCGTGCCGATCACCAGCGTGCGGTAGTCGGCGTCAGCCCACAACACCCACCAAACCGGCATCCCCGGCAGGTCAAACCGGCCCGGCTTGCCCACCACCATTGGCCCTGCCCCGCGCACTTTGCCACCCGCCAGACACAAATCCCACGACGCCTGCGACCCCTCGATGTCAACCGACCCCGGACCACACCCGGCCTGCCCCCCGCGCGCAAAGGTCGCCACCTGCGTCCAGTGACCCGCCAGACGCACAGGCTCCAGCACGGCAGAGGAATAAATCGGCGCTTTCGGATCCCGAAATGCTGTGGATTCGATAGGTTTCGGGGCGCATCCTGCCAAAAGGAACAAGCAAAACACCAAGCGGATCAGTTGAGACAATAGGTCACCATGCGGCCATCAGAATCCAGGACATCATTGCAACCGATCATCGGCGCAATGGGCGAACACGTTTGCGACCGCGCCAGACATTGCCCGGAACAGTCATTCTTTTTGCTGCAATGCTTGCCACTATCCCGCATGTGCTTGACACAAACATTCGCCCCACTTTCGCCAGCGGTGGCCCATTGCCCATTCGATTTCTCGCACAGCACCTGCTGCGGTGACGGCGGAATGGGTGGCGGCGCGTCCGGTGTCGGGGTGTCAGCCGTTGTTGCCGTATCAGACTTTGGCACGGCCGAGTTTGTGGCCCCCGGACGCGGCTTTGGATGCGGCGTACTTGGGCCGGCGACAGTAACGGCCGGAACGGCGTCGCCCGGCGCTGCCGTCGCGGCGGAACCGGCATCGCCCAGCGTCGTGGTGGCAATGGCGTCGCTTGCCATCGGACTGGTCGACGCTATGTCAGTTCCTTTGGGCGTGTGTAGCTGACAGGCGGCCAGCAACAAAAAAGCGATGATCCCGTGACGTGCAGTTCGGCCCGCCTTCCCCACACGCATCAACACCCCCCGGTTATGCCATGACCCTAGGCTGCGCGCGACCACAAGAAAAGCCCGACGTGTTCGGACCAAAGTCCATTCTGCACCCACCCGCACGGTGTTAGGGTCAAACAAAGGGAGACTTCGATGCGCGCCTTCATCGTACTGCTGCTGACCACCGGCATCGCCCACGCTGCGCCGACCGCTTACGCGATTCAGCCAGACGCCTCTGCCGTGGGGTTCGAGACTGACTTTGGCCCCGATAAAATCACTGGCCGGATGCCAGTCACGCGCGCCGATCTGAGCCTTGATTTCCAGCATGTCGCCGCCTCCACTGTCGCCGTGACCTTGGATGTAGCTGGGGCGCAGGCAAGCTTTCCCTTTGCCGCGCAGGCGATGAAGGGGCCCAAGGTGCTGGATTCCGGTGACTTTCCGACGATCACCTTTCAAAGCACCGCCGTCAAGGCAGAGGGTGACGGTGCCGCTGTTCAAGGTAACATCACCATCCGCGGCATCACCAAACCTGCCGTCCTGCATGCGGTAATCTATCGGCAGACCGGCACCGTTGCCGGAGATCTCAGCCATCTGACGATCCGCCTGACCGGGGCCGTCAACCGCAGCGAATTTGGTGCTGTAGGTTGGGCGGATGCGGTGGGCGATCAGGTCAGGCTGGATATCGTCGCGCGTATTCAACGGGTCCAGTGAATGCGTTGGCGAAATGATGCAACGCATTTCGGACTGATCACGCGGCTGATCCACTGGGCGATGGCGCTGCTGATCATCTTGATGCTGATCCTTGGCACCATACTGCACGCCATGCAGCCTTCGTTGGCCAATCTGTGGCTGTACGGGTTGCACAAGACTGGCGGGCTCGTTGCCCTGACATTGCTGATCGTGCGGCTGATCTGGCACCGGATCTCGCCGCCGCCTGCCCCGCTTGGCCCGCCAAACGCCTGGAGCAACCGCGCGGCCAAGGTTGTTCACGGTCTTATCTACCTGCTGGTGCTTTGTATTCCCTTGTCAGGCTGGATCGCTTCTTCTGCCACCGGCATTGACGTGATGTTTGCCGACCGCTGGGTCATTCCACCAATCGCCCCGGTGTCAGAGGTTTGGGAGCATTGGGGCTTTCTGGTTCACGGCGTTCTGACCAAGGTGCTGATGGGCGTTTTGGCCTTGCACGTTCTGGGGGCGTTGAAGCGCGGCATTGACCATGACGGCACGATGCGGCGGATGATCGGCGGCTGAAACGCGCCTGATCGCCCTTGCCCTTTCCGCCCCCGAATGATCAGCATGAAATTCTGATGCGCGTGTTGATCACCTTTGCCGCCCTGTTCCTGTCCGTCGTCCTGTTGCAGTTGGGCGCGGGTGGCGTGGTGCCGCTGGATGCCATCTCGGGCGCACAACTTGGCTTCAGCAAAAGCCAGATCGGCCTGATGGGCTCCGCGCACTTTTTCGGCTTTTTCATTGGCTGCTGGTGGGCACCCCGGCTGATGGGCAATGTCGGCCATTCCCGCGCCTTCTCGGCCTTTGTGGCGGCAGGAACGATCGGCATCATCGCGCACATGCTGCTGATCAACCCCGTCGCGTGGAGCATCATGCGGATGGCCGTCGGTCTGTGCACCGCCGGTTGCTACACCATCATCGAGGCGTGGATGCAGGCCAAGGTGACGAACGAAACCCGTGGCCGTGCGATGGGGGTGTACCGCGTCGTCGACATCATGGGCTCGCTTGGCGCACAACTGATCATCGGCGTGCTGGAACCGGGGTCGTATATTTCCTACAACCTGTTGGCATTGCTACTGTGTTCCGCCGTTTTCCCCCTGACCCTTAGCAAAGCCGAAGCGCCGGAAACCCCCGATGCGCCGCGTTTGCGCCCGCAATTGGCGTGGCAGCGGTCGCCTTTGGCTGCGGCTGGCGTGATTGTTTCCGGCGTGACGGGCGCGGCCTTTCGCACGGTCGGCCCTATGTATGGCCAAGAGGTCGGGCTTTTCTCCAACCAGATCGCCATCTACCTGGCCGCCTATGTCGTGGGGGGTGCGGTGGCGCAATATCCCGTGGGGTGGGCCGCAGATAAATATGACCGCCGCAAGGTGCTGATTGTGCTGTCAGCGATTGCCACTCTGACCTGTGGTGCGGCCATTTTCTTTGCCGGCATGGGGCCGTGGGCGAATTACCTGACCGTCGCGGCGTTCGGCTTTGCCACCATGCCGATCTACTCCGTCTCGACCGCCCACGCCCACGACTACGCCAACTCGATGGAGCGCGTCGAACTTAGCGCCGCGCTGATGTTTCTGTACGCGGTCGGCGCCATTGCCAGCCCCTATGTCGCCTCATTGCTGATCGAGGGTTTCGGATCGTCAGCGATGTTTGTGATGATCGCGATCTCGCACGTTCTGCTGATCGTCTTCGGGCTGGCCCGGATGGGAGTGCGCCCCTCGCCGGGCAACGTCACCGCCTATACATACGAGCCGCGCACGTCGTTCCTGATCGGCAGGCTGCTTGGCTGGACCCGCGACCGAAACTGATCTCGATCAAAGCGGTGCGGCGGCGCGGGGTATAACCCTCAACCCGAACCGCAGCATCAGGAGCCTGCCATGCAGATCAGTTTTGACGGACAGACCGCCCTTGTCACCGGGGCCGGATCGGGCATCGGTGCCGCCATCGCGCGCGGCCTAGCAATTTCGGGCGCGCGCGTGATCGTGGCCGACCGCGACCTGCCCAAGGCAGAGGCCGTCGTGGCCAGCCTGATCGCCAAGGGCCATCTGGCCCATGCCGCTGGCGGTGATGTCGCGGACCCTGCTGTGGTCGAAGGGCTGGTAAAGCTGGCGGTGGAAAAGGGTGGCGCGTTGCACATGCTTGTCAACAACGCAGGCATCGGCGGGCCGCAAGCGCCGGTCGGGGAATACCCGCTGGACGGCTGGCGGCAGGTCATGTCGATCAATCTGGACGCGGTGTTTTATGGAATGCGCTATGCCATTCCCGAAATGCTCAAGGCGGGTGGCGGGTCTATCGTCAACATGGCGTCCATTCTGGGGTCGGTCGGCTTTGCCAATTCCAGCGCCTATAGCGCCGCCAAGCACGCGTTGCTGGGGCTGACCCAGACGGCGGCACTGGAATATTCGGCCAAGGGAGTGCGGATCAATGCCGTAGGACCAGCCTTCATCGACACGCCTCTGCTGGATGGCCTGCCGCCCGGCACCAAAGAGGCGCTGGTGGCCATTCACCCCATCGGACGTCTTGGGCTGGCGGATGAGGTGGCGAACCTGACCCTGTTCCTCTTGTCGGACAAGGCCAGCTTCATCACCGGCAGCTATCATCTGGTCGATGGCGGTTATACCGCGCAATAGATTCAGGTTTTGGGTGCGGAACTTGCCTTGTCCTTTAAATACTTGAGGATCCAGTGCAGCAAGATCACCAACCCGAGGGCAGACAGACAGTTGCCCTCGATTCCACCGATCTTCTGGGCGGTCGATAGCAGGCCGCCCAGCGCATCCAGCTTGGATTTCTGGCCCTCGTAGGTCTTTAGCTCTTTCTCGACCTTGGCGATGGTTCCGGTGGCCCACGGCGGATTGCCTGCCTCTTTGGCCGCCGCCTTGATCTGCTTCATCGCCTTTTTGGGGTCTTTGGCCACATCCAGATCGGCGGTCTTGGCGGCAACTTTCAGCGCGTCCTCGACCTTCATCAGATCGGCAATCACACCGTCGATCCACAACACGCCCGCCTGCGCCTCTGGTGACAGCGCGTCGAATATGTTTGACCCGGCGATCTTGCTCATCGGGGCATATACCCCCAGGAACTTGCGAACCTTCATTGCCGCCGCCTTGGCCTTGTCGGGTGGAACCGACGCGGGCATATGCGGCACCAGCGCGTTCAGGATCTTCTGCAAGGCCGCAAGCGCACGAACGGCCTCGCCAACACCTTTCAGGACCGGGGCGTCAAGGGCGGCAGTGGCCATGCTTGCTCTCCAATTCGGTGACGGCAAAGGGATCACATAATGGTGAAACGCTAGCAGGCGTTTGTCAGTGTCGCAAGCGTCTGGCCCTTGGCGCGGGCTTGCGGTAAGGAAATCCCGACCGGCAAAAGGGGCGCAACATGGCACGAATTCTGATCACCTCCGCCATTCCCTACATCAACGGGATCAAGCATCTGGGCAATCTGGTGGGCAGCCAGCTGCCTGCCGACCTGTTCGCCCGCTACATGCGCGCCCGTGGCCACGAGGTGATGTTCATCTGCGCCACCGATGAACACGGCACCCCCGCCGAACTGGCCGCCGCCAAGGCTGGCAAGCCCGTCGAACAATACTGCGCCGAAATGCACGACGTGCAGGCCGAAATCGCCAAGGGTTTCCGCCTGTCGGTCGACCATTTTGGCCGCAGTTCCAGCCAGCGCAACCACCGCCTGACCCAACACTTCGCAGGCGTTCTGGCCGATAATGGCCTGATCGAAGAGGTCAGCGAAAAGCAGGTTTTCTCCATCGACGACAACCGCTTTCTGCCCGACCGCTACATCACCGGCACCTGCCCGAACTGCGGCTACGAACTGGCACGCGGCGATCAGTGCGAGAATTGCACCAAACAGCTTGACCCGACCGACCTGATCAACCCGCGCTCGTCAATCTCGGGCAGCACCAACCTTGAGGTGCGGGAAACCAAGCACCTTTATCTCCGCCAACGCTCCTTGCGCGACAAGCTGGCGGCGTGGATCGACAGCAAAACCGACTGGCCGATCCTGACCACCTCCATCGCGAAGAAATGGCTGAACGACGGCGACGGCTTGCAAGACCGTGGCATCACCCGCGATCTGTACTGGGGTATTCCCGTCAAGCACGGCGATCAGCCGTGGCCGGGGATGGAGGGCAAGGTGTTCTACGTCTGGTTCGACGCCCCGATCGAATACATCGCCTGCACTGCCGAATGGGCCGACGCCAACGGCCTGCCCGACGCCGCTTGGCAACGCTGGTGGCGCACCGACATGGGTGCCGCCGACGTCAGCTATTACCAGTTCATGGGCAAAGACAACGTGCCCTTCCATACCCTCAGCTTCCCCGCCACCATCTTGGGTTCGGGGGAGCCGTGGAAGCTGGTCGATTTTCTCAAGTCGTTCAACTACCTCAACTATGACGGCGGCCAATTCTCGACCTCGCAAGGTCGTGGCGTGTTCATGGACCAAGCCCTGTCGATCCTGCCCGCCGATTACTGGCGCTGGTGGCTGCTGTCCCACGCACCGGAATCCGCCGACAGCGAATTTACGTGGGAGAATTTTCAGGCGTCGGTCAACAAGGACTTGGCCGACGTCCTCGGCAACCTCGTCAGCCGCGTGACCAAATTCGCCACGTCGAAATTCGGCCCCACAGTCCCGGCAGGTGGCGAATTCGGTCCGCAGGAACTCGCCTTGATCGAGGAACTCGGCACCCGCATCAAAGACTACGCCGTCTGCATGGAAGCGATGGAGGTTCGCAAAGCCGCCGCTGAACTGCGCGGCATCTGGGTGATCGGCAACGAATACCTGCAATCCGCCGCGCCTTGGACGGTGGTAAAAACCGACCCCGACCGCGCACAGGCGATGGTGCGCCTCGCGCTGAACCTGATCCGGGTCTACGCCGTCCTGTCCAGCCCGTTCATCCCCGACGCGTCGGCGGCGATGATGGCGGCGATGGGGTCGGACGACTGGTCATGGCCGGACAATATCGCGGCGGCAATGCGGACCCTGCCCGCAGGTCAGGCGTTCAGCGTGCCGGAAAACCTGTTCCGCAAGATCACCGATGAAGAACGGGTCGATTGGCAGGCAAGGTTTTCGGGCGTGCGGGCCTGAAGTCAGCCCCTCAAAACACCCCGATCAGCTTCAGACTGACCAGCACCAGCACGACGGCCAGCAGCATCCGCAGCACCTTTTCCGGCAGCCTTGGCGCCAGCAGCGAACCGACCGCGATACCGGGGATTGACCCCAACAGCAGGGTGAACAGCAGCGTGAAATCCACGTCGCCCATCCACCAATGCCCCAATCCCGCCACCAGCGTCAGCGGCACCGCGTGCGCGATGTCAGAGGCGATGATCTGCAAGGTCGGCAGGCGCGGGT